>JACCYD010000079.1 GCA_013696695.1 Deltaproteobacteria bacterium
TCGCCGTCCACTTGCGCGCGTGCTCGACCAGCCCGGATCCGATCACGCGCACCGTCGCGATCACGTCCTCGCCGGCGAGCGGCGCCAGCTTTCTCGTGGAGGCGGCCAACCCCCGTCCCGACAACCAGGAGTTGAAGGCGTGATCGAGCTGATCGCCGAGCATGCGTCCCATCCCCTCGAACGTCTTGCGTTCGCCGGCGCGCGGTAACGCGTGCAGCTTGACGACGCCCTTCGGCAGGCCGAGCTCCAGCCAGATCAGCTCGTCGCGGCGAGTCGACGCGAAGAAGCCGTCGACAGGCGTCGCACCGACGAGGGCGTGTTGCGGCGCGAAGTGACCATCGCGCGGAAACAGCGGCGTCGACTCGGCGTCGTACACCGCGAGCCCGGGATGGCGCCGCAGGTGCTCGATGCACGTCATCCACACGAGCAACCCGGCCTCGGCGGCATATGCGGCATCGCCGCCCTCGATGGCCAGCTGCGGGACGAGCACCGCGATCCGATGGGGCTTGCGAAGCGCCGGCATCTACAGCCCCTCGATCTCCTCGGGACGCAACCGCCTCGCGCCCTGCCTCGCGAGCTGCGCGATCATCCGCGCCGCGTACTCGCCGGCGATGTAGAAGTCGACGCCGGGAATCGGCCCGGCGACAACGCGTGCTCCGGTGCGCTCGATGATGCTCGCGATCGCCGCGCGCTCCGCAGGCTTGAGCTCGCCCGCGACGCACACGAACTTGCCGCGCAGCGTGCGATCGAGGCGGCGCACGACGGCGACGATCGGTGCGAGCGATGCGACGTCTGGATCGGCGTCGGGATCCGCCGGCTGCGCGAGCGCGAGCACGCCATCCTTGCCGCGCACCAGTGCCGCGATCGCCGGCTGCGTGGCGGCGGCGTGTTCGGCGAGCCAGCGTTCGTTGGGGCCGGGGAACTCGGCTGGGGCTTCGTCGTCGGCGACCTCGATCGGCGGTGGATCTTCGGCGAGCAGCTGGTCGGCGAGATCGGGACGGCCGGCGCGCAGACAAGCGAGCACGCGTGCGCAGGACAGCTCGGGGGTGTGCACGCTTGCCGTCGCGGCAAGCTCGAGTGCCGCGAGGGGACGGCCCCAGATCGCGAGCGCGAGGGCGCCGAGATCGGGGGTGGCCTGCGCGGCAGCGAGCAGCTGCTTGACCCTGCCGCGGCGCGCGAGATCCTGGAGGTAGAGCTCGTTGACGAGCGGTTGCGAGGAGCGATGGGCCACGACCAGCTCGCGCGCGCGCACCGGATCGCCTGCGCCGCGCACCATCCAGCCCCACAGCTCGTAGATCTCGGGCTCGGGATGGCGCGCGAACTTCGCGAGCGCGCCGAGATCGTCGGCGGCCTGACCGCACTTCGCCGCTCGCTCGCTCGCCGCGAGCACGGCGGTGCGGCGTGCGATCCGGAGCCCGCGCACGGTCGGCACGACGCCGCGATTGGTGAGGTGCCAGCGAGCGCGCTTGCGATGAAACTCGGCGTGCGGCTGATCGCGCAGGGCTTCGTCGAGCCTCGCGAGGTGCGCTTCCCCACCGAAGGTGACCGCGAGGAACAGGCTCTCGAGTCGCTCGTCGGCTGTTGCGCCGTGCGTGCTGGAGCGCGCGAGGAGCAGGGGCACGCTGTCGTCACCGAGGGTCGCGGCGACCAGGCGCAACACCCGGACGCGGTGAACGGGCTGGATGTCGTCGATCGATACGAACAACACGCGCGCGAGTGGGGCAGTCGCGAAGCACTCGAGCGCATTGCCCCACAGCGATGGTGCGCGCGCGAACACCGCCGCGAGCCCGTCGGATTGAACGTGGCGGAGTGCGAGCGCCAACCAATGTGCGATCCGACCAGAGGACGTCGCGGCATCGGCGATCTTGAACAGCGCGTCATCGGCGAGCTGGAGCGCCTCGGCCGACCACTGCGTGCTGGCGTGGCGAGCCCGCAGCTGGCGATCCGCGAGCGCCGAGATCGCGCGGTCGCGCACGGGCGCCGGGGTGGCTGGATCGAGCGCGACGGCCGCGAGCTTCTCGATGCTCTCGACGGTCGGGAATCGTGCGAGCCAATCGCAGCCGGCCCGCCGAACGTCGATGGTGCGGCGCGGCTCGATCAGCCCGTGGCCGACCTCGGCGAGCGCCGGATCCGCACCCAACCACGAGCCAGCGCTTTCGAGGAGCTGCGCGAAGCGCACCGCGGCGTCGTCTCCGTGGTCGAGCTGCGCCACGGCATCGAGCACCCGATACCGCACCGCCGGTGGGATCGCGGACAGGGTGCTGGTCACGGGCAACTCCACCGAGCCGAGCATAATCCCGCCGGGCATGTCATGTTCGAAGGCGCCTTGATGAAGTACGCCCTGATCCCCTTGGCGATCGCCTCCACGGCGACGCTCGCCTCCGCGGACCCCAAACCCGCGCCCACAGGCAAGATCACTGGCACGGTGATCTTCGACGGCGTGCCGCCGGTCCGCAAGGATCTCAAGCGCGACACCGATCCGTACTGCGCGAAGAACCCCGCGCTCGCCGACGACGTGATCGTCACCAAGGGCAAGCTCAAGGACGTGTTCGTGCGGATCAAGAACGTGCCGGCCGGCCGGATCACCGCCCCGCCCGCCCCGGTCATCGACCAGCGCGATTGCACCTACTCGCCGCGGGTCATCGGCGTGGCGCCGGGTGCGAAGATCGCGATTCGTAACAGCGACGGTACCTTCCATAACGTCAACGGATCGGTCTCCGGCAAGCTGCTGTGGAACAAGCCGATGGCCGCCAAGGATCCGGATCTGGCGCTCGATGCCGGCGCCAAGCCCGGCGAGGTGATCGACGTGGTGTGCAACGTTCACCCCTGGATGC
>JACCYD010000767.1 GCA_013696695.1 Deltaproteobacteria bacterium
CGCTCGATCTGCGTCGCGAGCCGCGGCAAGGCGACGTGTCTCCCCGCGATCGCGATCGCGCCGCGTTCCTCGACGTGCTGCTCTGCACCCGGGACTCGCTGTACCTGTCGTACGTGGCGGTCGAGCCCAACAGCGGCCAGCCGCTCGGTCCGTCATCGATCGTGCTCGAGCTCGCCGATGCGCTCGCGCCGTATCTCGGCGCCGCGTCGAGCCGCGATGCGCTCGAATCGATCACCACGAGGTTTCCGCTGCATCGCTTCGACGGCGCAGCCGTGTCGCGGGAGAGCTGGGCCTGCGAGATCCGCGATCGCCTGCGTGCGCACCTGCGCTCGTCCGGCCATCCGATCCCCGACGAGGATGGCCAGCTCGCCTTGCTCGGCCATCCCTCGCAAGCGGCGCTGCGATCGGAGCTCGCCGTCGGCGAGGCGCCGGTGAATGCGCCGAGCACACGGAACGTACGCGCGCTGACCATCGGCAATCTTCGCGGCTTCCTCGAGCATCCCGTGCAGGCGTGGGCGCAAGCCGTGCTCGGGCTCGCCGAGCTTCCCGATGACGCCATCGAGGAGCACGACGACGAGCCGTTCCACCTCGATCGCCCGAAGCGCGCGGTCCTGCTGCGCGACGTGTTCGCGATGCACCTCCGAGACGAGAGCTGCTCGCTCGAGGCCTGCTACGAGGCGGCGGTCACCGATCTCCAGCTGCGCGGACAATTCCCGCTCGGCGTGTTCGCGGATGCGGCGCGCGAGGTCGATCTGCAGACGCTCGCCACCTGGCGTGAAGGGCTCGGCCGCGTGTCGCTCGCCGGCTGTACGAGGTTCGGCTTCGGTCGCGCGTGGTCGTCGGGCGCGGAGCTGCGTCCGGCGATCGAGATCGAGCTCGCCGCGGGCAATTTCGCGACAGGAGTCGCGGGGGCCGGGGCGACAGGAGTCGCGGGGGCCGGGACGACAGGGGTCGCGGGGGCCGGGGTGCGCGCGATCCGGTTGGTCGGCCAGACCGAGCTGTTGCTCGAGTCCGATGGCCGCTATGCGTCGGTGGTGCCGATGCTGCGCCAGCTCGAGCGCCGCACCGCGTATCACCTGCGCGGCGCGTTCGATCACCTGGTGCTCGCCGCGGCGGGCATCGCGAACGGCGGCCACTCGCACTTCCTCCTCGATCCGCAGGGCCACGTGTCGCGCATCGTCCACTCGGCGTGGTCGCAACGCGATGCCCGCGAATATCTCGCCGGGCTCGCGCGCGAGCTGCTCGATGCCTCGCACGGGTATCTGTTGCCGTTCGACGCGCTCGCCAAGGCGCTCGGTGGCAAGCCCTCGAATCGCACGTACGGCGATCCCACGTTCGGCCTCGGCTACGGGCCGATCGAGCGTCGCGATGGCCTCTCGCTGCTCACGCCACCCGAAGCCATCGCGATCGCGCAGCGCCGGCTGCGTCCGCTGATCGAGCACATGCACGGCGATCACGGCTTCGAGATCTCTCGGCCGGGCCCGCCGTCCACGCGTCCCTTGGCGCCGATGCCACCGCCTCCGCCGATGCAGCCGGCTTTCGATGCCACGCGCAACGGCAGGCCGGTCCTCCAGGTGATCAAGGGAGGCAAGACATGACGGACCTCCTTCCCGCGAGTGGCGAAGTCGTCCGCGTCGCGCGCCCCGCTTCGCTGCCACCGGCCACCGACAAGCTGGTCGTCGTCGAGGCGAGCGCCGGTACGGGCAAGACGTACTTCCTCGAGCATCGCGTCGTCGACCTGGTGCTGTCGGGCGTCGAGCTCGAACAGATCTTGCTGGTCACGTTCACGGAGAAGGCGGTCGCCGAGCTGCGGCTGCGCATTCGCGATCTGCTCGACAGGATCTCGCGCGCGACCCCGGCTCGCGCGCTACATGGCCGCGCCACCGAGAGCACCGGCGAGCCGGGTGCGTGCTGGGAGATCGACGACGCCGCGCGCCGGCGGTTGCGCGCCGCGGTCACCGCGTTCGATCACGCGCCGATCCACACCATCCACGGGTTCTGTCACCGCGTGCTCGTCGAGGATGCGTTCGCGGCGCAGCGCATGTTCGAGCAGACGCAGGTCGCGGATGAGGTCGCGTTCGATGCCGCGTTCGGCGTGCTGCTGCGCGAGCGCTTCGCGCGCGTGTCGCCGGATCGCGAGTTGCTCGGCGCATTCCTCGAGACCGGGCGCACCGTCGATCGGCTGCGCGACGTGC
>JACCYD010000109.1 GCA_013696695.1 Deltaproteobacteria bacterium
CCGACGAAAGCCGTGGCTGCGAGCGCTGCGCACACGATCGCTGTCTTACGCATGAATCCTCCCAGATTGACGATGGTACCTATTACGGAGGCACCTCGCCCGACGTTGTCGCACCGTAGTTAAAATCACGGGGATCGGTGGGTAGTTACCCCTCAGTGGTCGGGCCTCAGACCGGGAGCAATGCGCCAATCATCACATCGGCGCGATCGATCGCCCGCTGCGCCTTCCGAACCAGCGCCGCAGGGGCTAGCCGGCGCCACCGGAGCGCGCTGACCTGGCGGTCGATCTCCCGCACCCCGGCCCAGGCGCGATGGTGCGCCGCCATCCGCCGCTGACTTGCGGGTGGCGCGGCGAAGCCATCCGCGAGATCGCCGCACGCGATCGCGAGCGATCTCACGAGACCGGTCTCCTGCAGCACGAGTGACAGCTCCGCGAGCGGCGGCGCCGCTTCGATCACGGCGCGAAACGAAGGGTGATGTTCGAGGGGATGAGCGGGTCGGGTTCGCATGCGCCTCGGTGCTCCAACATCTGCGCCAGCGAGCTGCGCATGTCGTTCTACACGCTTGCCTCGATTGTCGTCCGCGGGTCGGACAGCGCGTCCGCATCGCGGCCGGACCGGACGCCGCGACGGAGCTTGTTGATCCCGCGGACGGCGGCGGGTAATGAGTCGGGGCGTGCGCAAGCTCCTCGCGCTGATTCGGCTCGGTCGGCCGCTGTTTCTCGGCGGCGGGTTCCTGCTGTTCGCGCTCGGCGCGGCGATCGCCGCAGCGCACGGCCATCCGATCGACGTCACGCGATACGTCCTCGGCCAGCTCGCGGTGACCGCGTTCCAGCTGATGACCCATTACGCGAACGACTACTTCGATTATGACGCCGACCGCGCCAACACGACGCCGACGAAGTGGTCCGGTGGCAGCCGCGTGCTCGCGAACGACGAGCTGCCGCGCCGGATCGCGTTGGTCGCTGCGCTCGTGCTCGCCGCGATCGGTCTCGCAACATCCGGCGTCCTCGCGCTCGACGCGCCGGCGTGGACGCTGCCGACACTGCTCGCGATGCTCGTGCTCGCGTGGGAGTACAGCGCGCCGCCGCTGCGGCTGTGCGCGTCGGGTGCCGGCGAGCTCGACACTGCCCTCGTCGTGACCGGGCTCGTCCCGTGGCTCGGCTTCTATCTTCACGCACCCGACCTGCTCGGTCTCCAGACCCTGCTGCTCGCGATCGTTCCGCTCGCGCTGCTCCAGATCGCGATGCTGCTCGCCATCGAGTTCCCGGACGCAGCCGGCGACGAGGCGACAGGCAAGCGCACACTCGTCGTGCGGCTCGGTCCCGCGCGCGCGGCACGTCTCTACGTCGCGATCACGCTCGCCGCGTTCGCGTGGCTTCCTCTCGCGGCCTGGCTCGGATTGCCCGGCCGCGTCGCTCTGGCGGCCGCGATCCCGCTTCCTGTCGCGCTGTGGCGTGTCTACCGGATCGCCGAGCATCGCGAGCGCGCGGCGTACGAGCGGCTCACGTTCTCCGCCGTGTTCCTGCTCGTCGCGACCTCTGTGTGTGAGCTCGCGGCGTTCGTGGTGTAGCGCCTGGCGTTAGCGCTCGCGCACGAGGTACATCACGACGAGCGACTGATCTGCGTCCCACGGGGCCTCGAGCTCGCGCTTGAGGAGACGATGGGTGCCTTGGCCGATGTCGACGACGACCCCGCTCTCGCGTCCGTAGCCATCGCCGAACGCGAGCACGCCGCCGCTCGGGAGGGTGGCGGCCAGGTCGCGCGCTGTGCCGACCTTCTTGTGCCACATGTACACGGCCACGAGCTTGCCCGACGCCAGCTCGAGCTCGCCGACTTCAGTCGCCTCGACGGCACCGTCGCTCGCGAGCGCGCGCGCGAACAGCGCGTCGATCTCGACGGCATGCTCGCCGTGGTTTGCACGATCGATCCACCACGTGCGGGGTGGCGCGACGAGTGCGAGCGTGACCTCGTCGACACGATACAGCTCGATACACCCCGACTTCCCCTCGAGCTCGAACGCGTAGCCGGCACTGGCGCCGACATCGATCGTGGTGAGC
>JACCYD010000114.1 GCA_013696695.1 Deltaproteobacteria bacterium
GGAGCAGTTCCACACCCAGACGATCTCGACGGTGTCCTTCGCGATCGCGCAGGGTGCGCCGATCCCGCTCGGCGAAGGCCGCCGCAGCAAGCAGCAAGCCGCGGTCGTGCCCCCGCGCGCGAGCGGCTCGCATCCAACGCCACGCACCTCTCACAGCGGCTCGCAACCCTCGCAACGCTCGTCGGGGCAACACAACTCGATCCTAGATACCGGTGCCCCGCCGACCTCGTCGATGTCCGCCGACGACCTCGCTGCGCTGTCGTCGCTCGCCGATGGCACCGGCACCGCCGAGAAGACGGTGATGTCGCAGGAGATGCTCGCGGCGACGCCAAATCGCACGCGGCTCTACGCGATCCTCGCCGCGGTGCTCCTGATCGCGGTCACCGTCGTGGTCGTGATCGCGCTGCGCGGCGAGTCCGAGAAGCCGAAGGTCGCTGGCGTCGTGCCGGCCAAGACGTCGGAGGCGATCACCGTCGATCCGATCGTCCCTGACCTTGGCTCCGCGAAGCCCGGCGTCGACGACGTCAAGCAGGACATCAAAGACATCAAGCCGGATGTCATCAAGCCGCGCGACAAGCCGCGTGACAAGCCGCGCGATAAACCGCGCGACAAGCCGCAAGTCGGCAGCGCCGCGCCGCCTGGCGAGCCGAAGGCGATCACCAATGACATGGTGACGAACAAGTTCTTGTCGGCGAAGCGGATGTACGCCACGTACAAGGACAAGAACGGCGGCCGGCTCGACGGCGAGTTCAACGAGCTGATGGTGTTCCTGCAGCTCGACCATCCGCATGCCGAGCGGATCCGCCGCATCGAAGCGTTCGTCGCCAAGATCCCGCGGGAGTAAGAGTCGGTCGCTGAGCGAATTCGCGCAGCGATTGTCAGCTCTCTCACCCCTCGGAAGATTTCCCAGCGTCGAAACAACCCGGAAACAAGACTCGGGCTATCGATCGCCTTCATGAAGAAGGTCGAGGCGATCATCAAGCCGTTCAAGCTCGACGAGGTCAAGGAACGCCTTGCCGAGATCGGAGTTCACGGCATGACGGTCACCGAGGTGAAGGGCTTCGGCCGCACCGGTGGCAAGAAAGAGGTCTACCGTGGCTCTGCCTACGTCGTCGACTTCGTGCCGAAGGTGAAGGTCGAGATCATCGTGCCCAACGACAGCGTGCAGCAGGTGGTCACCGTGATCACCGAGGCCGCGCGAACTGGAAAGATCGGCGACGGCAAGATCTTCATCACGCCCGTCGACGAAGTGATTCGCATCCGCACCGGTGAGACCGGTGAAGACGCCATCTGAGCACCAGGCCCGAGACCAATCAGAAGAGGAGCATCGAGTGACGCCGAACGAGCTGAGCGAGTACGTCAAGAAGAACGGGGCCAAGATGATCGACGCGAAGTTCGTCGACTTCCTCGGCCAGTGGAAGCACCTGACCTTTCCGATCGAGCGCCTGCAGGAAGGCCTCGAGGAGGGCTACGGGTTCGACGGCTCGTCGATCGGCGGTTGGCGCGCGATTAACTCGTCCGACATGTTGATGAAGCCGGACCCGATGACCGCGGTCATGGATCCCTTTCTCAAGACGCCGACGCTCTCGATCCTGTGCGACGTGATCGATCCGATCACGCACGAGTCGTACTCGCGCGATCCGCGTAGCCTCGCGAAGCGCGCCGTCGCGTATCTCAAGTCGACCGGTATCGCCGACACGGCGTACTTCGGTCCCGAGGCCGAGTTCTTCATCTTCGATTCGATCGAGTACTCGGAGAACCCGAACAACTCGTTCTTCAACATCGACTCCGACGAAGCCGGCTGGAACAACCGCCGCACGGAGCAGGGCGGCAACAAGGGCTTCAAGCCGCCGATCAAGGGTGGCTACTGCGTCGCTGGCCCGGTCGATCAGCTCTCCGATCTGCGCACGCAGATGGTGCTGACGATGCAGCAGGTCGGCATCATCATCGAGACGCACCATCACGAGGTCGCCACCGCCGGTCAGGCGGAGATCGACATGAAGTACGACACGCTCGTGAAGATGGCGGACCAGGTGCTCTGGTACAAGCACATCGTCAAGAACGTGGCGCGCGCCGCCGGCAAGACGGCGACGTTCATGCCGAAGCCATTGTTCGGGGACAACGGCTCGGGCATGCACACGCACCAGTCGCTGTGGAAAGCGGGCAAGCCGCTGTTCGCGGGCGATGCCTACGCGGGCATGAGCGAGATGGCGCTGTTCTACACCGGTGGTCTGCTCAAGCACGCCGGCGCGATCTGCGCGTTCGCGAACCCGACCACGAACTCGTATCGCCGCCTGGTCCCGGGCTACGAGGCGCCGGTCAACCTGGCGTACTCGGCGCGCAACCGCTCGGCATCGATCCGGATTCCGATGTACTCGGCGTCCCCGAAGGCGAAGCGCCTCGAGCTGCGGTCGCCGGACCCGTCGTGCAACCCGTACCTGGCGTTCGCAGCGATGATGATGGCCGGCCTGGACGGCATCGAGAACCGGATCCACCCGGGCGAGCCACTCGACAAGGACATCTATTCGCTGTCTCCGGAGGAGCTGGCCGAGGTCCCGACGGTGCCGGGATCGCTCGATGCCGCACTCGAAGCCCTCCACAACGACCGGACGTTCTTGATGAAGGGAGATGTGTTCTCCAACGACCTGATCGACGCCTGGATCGCCTACAAGCGTGAGAACGAGGCCGACCACGTGCGGCTCCGGCCCGTTCCGGCCGAGTTCCAGCTGTACTACGACTGCTAGCCTGGCCGGTCAGGCCTACATGCGCGGCCACGGCCTACGGGCCGCGAGCTTGTAACTCGGCGCGCCCCCTGGCAGAATCAGGAGATTCGGGTGTTGCGGATAGCACCATGATGCCCCGGGGATGAGCGGCCGAGTACCTAGCGTGGATGCAGACAAGCCAGCCGATCGCGGCCTTCGTGAACGTGCCGGAAGCACGTCGTCGTCATTTGCCCATTCGTATTCGGCACTGGTCGGTTGGGGTGCGACGAAGACGTTGCCGCAGCGTCTTCGCCCATTTGCGTATCGCGCGTTTGCGCGTGCCGTCGGTGCAAACCTCGACGAAGCCGAGCTATCGCTCGACGCGTATCCATCGTTCGGCGATTTCTTCGCGCGCAGACTTCGTAACGGCGCTCGCTCGATCGATCGCGGTCAACACTCGGTCATCTCACCGTGTGACGGTGTGGTTGCAGCGGCGGGCGTCGCCGTGGGCGGCGCGCTGGTTCAAGCGAAGGGCCGCAACTACACGCTCGCCGAGCTGCTCGCATCGTCCGAGCTCGCCGATCGTTTCATCGGCGGCGAGTACGCCACGATCTACTTGTCGCCACGCGATTATCACCGCGTCCACGCGCCGGTCTCCGGCCGCCTGTTGTCGTACGACTACATCCCGGGCGCGCTGTGGCCGGTCAATCCGCGCGTGGTGGGGCGCCGCGAAGGCGTGTTCGCTCGCAACGAGCGCGTCGTGATCCACGTGAATTCACCGCAGCTCGGCGACGTCGGGGTCGTCATGGTCGGTGCCGCCGGCGTCGGCAACATCACCTTGCATCACGGTTTTGGTGGCGGCGAGCTGTCGAGCAGGGCGCTCCGCGGCGCTGGAGAGCGCTATCGCAGCGAGCTCGACGTCGAGGTCGCACGCGGTGACGAGCTCGGCGCGTTCCGGCTCGGGTCGACGGTGATCCTGGTGTTCCAGCCCGGGCGCGCCCGCCTCGCACTCGCAGAACATCAGGCGCTACATTTCGGCGAGCCGATCGGCCAGGTCGTGGAGGGCAACGCGTGACCAAGCGCGACGACGACTCCCAAGCCGACATGGAAGTCGGCATGACGACGGCCGAGCGCCGTCGTCGCCGCCGTCGCGGTGGCGGCCTCCGCGTACCGTCCGACAACGTGCCGCGGCGAACCACGCCGCCGGTCGTGCCGCCGGTTCCCGAGGATCCGTCGCTGGCGATGTCGATCGCGTACAGCTTCACGAGCGAGGCCTCCGAACCGATTCCTCGGGTCGCGCTCGATCACGATCAGAATTCGACCAACACGGCGCCGAGCTTCGGCGAGCCGATGGCTCCCGACGTGATGCGGACGGTGATCGATCCACCGAGCCAGCCAGTCGAGAGCGCCGACTTCGAGATGAAGACGCGCGAGATGAACGCGGTCGATCTCGAAGCGCTCGGGTTGGCGTCGTTGACGACCACCGATCCGATGCTGCACCGCACGTTCGACAGGACATTCGACCACCGGATGGATACCGAGAAGCCGGTCGCCGATGTCGACATCGACATCGCCGGGCTCGAAGGCCCGACGCTCGATAGCGAGCCGCCGGACAGCACCTCTTCGATCCCCTCGGTGATCCCGTTCGAGGCATCGTCGTCGCCGGTGTCACCGATGGCACCGGGCAAGCCGATGCGCGAGCGCAAGGAGCGCCTCAGGACGGTGGCGCTCACCGACGAGGATCTCGAGGAAGTGCGCGAAGCCGTTCGCGCCGCGACGGCACCCGCGCAGAAGCAGCCCACGCCTCCTGCGGCATCGGCGCCACCGGCACCTACGCCGCCACCATCGTCGATGACGCCACTCGCGCCGATGTTCGGCGCGCCGAGCTCGCCGAAGCCCCAGATCCCGAACGCGACGATGCCGCTCACGGCACTCGACATCGAAGTCGAGACGCCGCTGCCGCCGGCGTCACCGTCGATCATCGATGACAAGAGCGCGATCGACGATTCGCCGCTCGCCCGCCCGTCCGCGAGGATCCTCCCATCGCCGTCGGACGAAGAGCCGATGTCGGTGCCGGAGATCGATATCAACGAGCTCTCCGAGCGCTCGGCCGACACGTCGGGAGAGTTCGAAGTCGATGTCGCCGAAGACGAGATCAAATCGGGCCCGATCGCGGCCGTGGTG
>JACCYD010000088.1 GCA_013696695.1 Deltaproteobacteria bacterium
GGGTTGCCGATGATGCCGCCGACCCCACCGATCCGGAGACCATCGACGACGGTAACGTTGCCGTCGAGCAAGTGCACGCCGTCGCCGAGCTTCGGCACGCCTCCGACGTCGTCGTGATTTCCCGCGACACCGGCGACCCATGCGAAACGCTCCGCGAACGCTTCCCACACCGGGGCGACGTCTCCGTAGCCGCCGCGCTTGGCGAGATCTGGCACGGTGTAGAGATCACCGGCGAGGATCGCACCGCAGCGAAGTAACGGCGGCAACCGCCCGGCATCCGCGAGTTGTTCGAGCTCGTCGGCGACAGCGAGCCCGAGCAATTCAGAGAGCCCGTTCGGCCCGCGCACGCGGCCTTGCAGATCGCTGCACGCGACGATCGCGTCGAGCTCCGGCGCGATCGAGCCGCCGACGATGCGGAGCGTGGTCTGGTGGATCGGCAGGCGCGAGACGTCCTTCCGCCCGCCGCCGGCCGCATTGAGGTAACGCACCTCCGCGAGCGGCTCGCCCCACACCGGTTCGATCGATAGCCTCATGACGTCCCGTCCTGATCGCAGCGGACCAGTTCTACTGGCCCGCCTGCATTTGGCAAGCGAAAGGTCACCGCGACCACATGGCATACCGACGCCTCTCTAGCGCCGGATCGTCTGGCGCGCCGCTTCGGCGATCGAATCGCGCAGCCAGCGATGCGCCGGATCGCGATCGTTGCGTGGATGCCAAAGCTGCGAGACCTGATACGACTCGAGCCCGAGCGAGCGTGGCGGCTGCACGCTCTTGATCGGGAGCTTGCCGGCGAGGCGCTTCACGAGCGTCACCGACAGCGTCATCACGTAGTCGGTCTCGCTGATCAGCTGCAGGGCCGCGAGGAAGTAGGGCAAGGCGCGCGCGATCCGGCGCTTCAGGCCATGCTTGGCGAGCAGGTCGTCGACGTAGCCGCCCGGCGGCCCACGCACCGCCACCTGCACGTGATCGAGCTCGGCGTATTGCGCCAGCGTCAGCGAGCTGCCAACCGTAGGGTGATCCTCGCGAACGACGCACACGTAGTGATCGTCGAACAGTTGCTGGATACGCAGATCGGTCGGCAGATCGGAGTAGGGCGCGTAATCGTAGACGCCGATCGAGAGATCGATCGTGCCGTCCCGAAGCTGTACGGAGTCGTCGCGTTGCGGCGGCATCACGTGGAGCGAGACGTTCGGCGCCGCACGCAGCTTGCGATCGAGCGCCGGGCCGATCACCGTCATCAGCTGGTCGGTGCTGAGGATGCGAAACATCCGGTCGAGCTTCGCGATCTCGGTGACCGGTGCCGGCGCCAGCACGCCGAGCGCCTCGGTGGCGAGCGCGTGGACCCGAGCCTGGAGATCGGCCGCGCGGGGCGTCGGCACCATGCGCTGCCCCGCGCGCACGAGCAGCGGATCCCCCAGCTGATCGCGAAGCCGCGCCAAGGCGTGGCTCATCGCGGGAGTCGACAGCCCGACCCGTGCCGCAGCGCGTGACACGCTGTGCTCCTGGAGCAGGGCATCCAGTGCGATCAAGAGGTTGAGATCAGGATGTTTCACCAGACGAAATATATATGTTCAGTGCTGTGCATTGCGAGGGATTCGTGCCGTACCCAACTTGTGGCCCATGCGAACCAACAGCCTCCTCGCCACCTTGCTTCTGTCCACCTCGCTCGTCGCCTGCGCAGACGATCCGGCCGACGTCGAGCCCCAGCCAGACCTGCTCGCGTTGCCCGGCCAGGCCTACTATCCCGAGAGCCTGCACGCCGCCGCCGACGGCACGCTCTACGTCGGTAGCCTGACCACCGGCTCGGTAATCGCGTTCGATGACGGCGCGATCGAGGCGCGGGTGGTGATCGCCCCGGGCGACCACGGCGTCACCGGCGTCACCGGCGTGCTGGTTCGGGGCGACGAGCTGTGGCTGTGCTCGGTGGACCCGACGTTTCAGCGCGCGACCGAGATCCGGAGCTTTACGCTCGCGGGCCAGCCGATCGCGACGTATCCACTCCCAGCCACGCAGTTCTGCAACGACCTCGCCTTCGATGCCGCCGGCAATCTCTACGCGACGGACTCGTTCAGCGGCACCATCCAGCGGATCGCGGCCGGCGGTGAGGCGGTCGAGACGTTTGTCGCGGATCCGCGCTTCGTGCCCGATGCGCAGGGCGCGTTCGGACTCGATGGCATCGCGTTCATCGGCGAGACGCTGTACGTCAACAAGCTCGACACCGGCGAGCTGTTCGCGATCAGCCCCGATCGGACGATCACCGAGCTCGCCGTGACGCCGGCCCTGGTCGCGCCCGATGGCATGCGTGCACACGAGGGCACGCTGCTCGTGATCGAAGGCGCGGGCCGCCTCACGCAGGTTGCGCTGGACGGCACCGCGACCACGATCGCCAGTGACCTCGACATGCCCACGGCCGTCGTCGTCGCGCGTGGGTCGGCGTGGGTCAGCGAGGGCCAGCTCGGTCGGCTGTTCGCAAGCCCGCAGCAAGCGCCGAACCTGCCGTTCGCCATTCGCCGCATCGACATGTGATGCCCGCGTGATGGCGTCTACGAGGCGATCCTGAAGGCGCGCAGCGCCCAAGGTTGGGTGCATTCGCTAGTAGTGAAGATGACAACCCGCGCGCGTGTCAGGCGCTCGAGGGCGCCGGGTTTCGCTGGATCGATGATCCGCTCGGCAAGCTCGTGATCACCGGATTGGATTGGGGGTGTACTACTTCGGTCATCGCGAGCCGCTCGATGTGCGCACGCTGGTGTTCTACTGGCAGGATTAAAAGATGACGCGGGCCAGACACTTGCTCGATGCCGTGCAGTCCTTGGCGGCGATCGATGCGCTCGATCCGCGGCGCTATGCGGAAGCAGTGGTCGCCGAGTCGCCAGCCGCCGCGACGATCGCGGAGCTCGAGGCACGGGACGCTTACCTGACGGGCGCACTGCTCGCGATCGACGACGTGATCGCCCGGGTCATGAAGATCCGCCTCGAGCACGCGCTCGCGCACGACACCT
>JACCYD010000130.1 GCA_013696695.1 Deltaproteobacteria bacterium
CCCGATGCGATCCGCTCGAACAGCTCTTTGCGATCCTTCGGCGGGGTCTCTGGCGGTGGATCGTCGCGATACACCATCAGACGCACCTCGGACCGAAGGTACGTGGCGGGTGGCTACCTTCGTCTACTCCCAGGACTGGATTGCTTTGCTCGAGTGGCCGCGTCGTCGGTAGGCTGGCATTCGACTTCTCGCAGGGAATCCCTACTGGAATTCGCCTACCGACGATGCGGACACACAGTATTGAGCGAGCCAGTGAAGCATGCGGGGCATCAAGGCATGGACGGCGATCCGCCGCCCAGGTTGCAAGGTCTGTGGCCACCCGCCACGTGCGCGCACTATCGATCACGACAGGTGCTCCCGCAAGAGCGCCGTCAATGCTTCATCGTCCGGTAGATCCCGGATCGCATAACTCCTCCGGAGCGCGATCGCGATCGCCGCTGCCCGAACGGCGGGCTCCGCTCCCGCGTGCGCGACGCGCAGCACGGACAACAAGGTCTCGCGGTCGATCACCCTCGCGGACAACGCCAGCGCATCGGCGATCGCCATCACCTGCGTCTCGACCGAGCTGATCGGCGTTTGCCGACCGGTGATCTTGCGGAACGCTCGCTTCCACCACGACGGTTGCGGCGGCGTGTCGACCCCTGCCGGCAGCCGTTCCTTCGCACGTGCGCGCGCCTCGACCAGTTGCGTGGCATTGGCGTTGCGTGCGAGTCCCTCGTCGGCGAAGCGATACATCGCGACCCAGTCTTCGATCTGCTCGCACAGCCGCACCAGCTCGAACCAGCGCTCCGGCGTGTTCTCGGCCGTACAAAGATCGCGCGCGGTCGGGATCGCCGACGGGATGTCGTCGAGCGCGATCAACGCATCGCGCTTGATCCGCAGTGCGAGCGCGCTGTCGGTGATCTTCGCGAGCGCGCGGTCTGCGGCCACGATCGCCGCTCGGTGAGCGTGCATGTCGAGGTTAGCTTCGGCGATCACCTCCATGAGCCGCGCATGCTCGACGCTGTCCGGAGGCGCGAGGCGAGCGATCCGTTCGAGCTCGGCGATCGCATCGGCGATGCGCCCCGCTCGGCGGAGCTCCGTCGCTCGCGTGACACCGCGCCGAAACGCAGCGTCGAAGTTCTCGCGCGTCTCGTCGACGGCGGCTCGGGTGGGAGCGCGACTGAAGAACGAGGGCTTGGTGTCGCTTACGGAAGGCGGAAGCTCGATCCTGTTGTTGATGCCGCGCCTGTGTGCGGCGCGCAGCGCGAGCATGTGCTGGCACGGTCCGCGGTGCAGGCGGTTGCGGATGAACCAGTCGCACGTGCACTCACCGCCAACCTGCCGTTGCTCGCTGTCGAACACGAGCTGCGGGGCGAACAGCTTGTCGCCTTCCTTGACCCGGCCCTCGAGCTTCAAACCACCGTCGACCGATTCCGCCTTGTCGACGGCGATCCTGCCGCGCTCGAGGAGCTGCGCGGCCGCAGTTTCGCGCTCGTTCGAGAATCGCAGCTTGTCCATCGGCAACGGATCGCGCGTCAGCTCGCGCTTCCGATACACGCCCTTGTCGAGATCGAAGATCGCGCGTCCCGCCTGCACCCAACCGGCAAGCGCACTCGCGACGATGGGAGTGGCCAGCCCGGTGCGCGCGGCAAGCTCGTCGGGCGTTGCGAGCCACGTCTTGCCGAGCTCGTTGAACACGCGCGCGCGCGTGACCTCGTCGACATCCTCGCGCGCGGCCATCAGATCGAAGTTGCCCGCATCGGACCAGTTGTTGAGCGTCCAGCCGGAGAGCCCGAGCGTGAACGACAGATGTCCGAGGTCGACGACCCAGAAGCTCGGCAGCCCGGTCCCGAGCAAGAACACGCGCACCTTGTTCGCGCGCGGCAGCAAGCGCTCGAGGATGTGGAGCCGGCGGCGCCCCCACAACCGCACCTCCACCCCATTATCGGGACCGGGTTTGGAATCGGTGTACATCGATCGCGGACACGCGAGCTCGGTGCCCCATGGATCGATCGCGATCTTGACCGGCAACCCTGGCGTCAGCTGGAAGCGGAGCGAGCGCGGTCCGAACAGCTCCTTGTTGCGCCGCAGGATCAAGCACAGGTTGTGGACGTCCATCGGATGCAGCTCGACAACGTGCGCCGGCAACGTCGCCGCGGAGCTGACCTGGAGGAAGCCGCGCACCCACGAATCGGGGAGGTCGATCTTGACCTCGCGGTATGTCTCTTCCATCGACGTCGAGACATCGAAGCCGCTCGGATCGATCTCGAGCGTGGTCTCCTTGTAGCTGCGGATCTTTTGAAACTCGCCGTACAGCCTCTCGCTGTAGTCGATGTTGGTCGTGCCGTTCGCACGCTCGCCGAGCTCCTCGAACACCTCGTACGACGCCGCGAGCCGGCCATAGCTCGACTCGTCCTTGCTGAAGCACTCGAAGAACACCTGGTCCGGGTGGACCGTGATCACCGGGTCGAGCTTGAACCACAGCTCCCTGTCGCGCTGGTAGAGGTAGTTGAAGTACTTCTGACGTGAGTCGTAGAACGCACGACGGCGCGCCAGCCCCGCGGACTCGATCGTCGCGAGCTCGCCCTGCAGCATCTTGATCTCGAGTGCGAGCTTCTTCTGATCGGCGGTGATCTGGGCGAGGTCGAGATAGGACTGTTGCTCGCGCCACGCCATGTAGCTGCTGCGATCCTTCGGCACGAACCGGAGGTCGCTCGTCACCACGTCGTGGAGCGCGCTGATCGCCTCGCGAAACGGCAACTGCTTCGCGATGCGACCGCGGAAGAACGTCGGTGGGCGCAGCGCATCGGGAACGAACGACATCGCGGTCGACGCATCGCCCTGACGGACGTCGGAGGTACCCGCGTAACGATGTTCGAACAGCATCAGCCGTCTCCTCGCCGCCGGTGGCCCCGCCCGGGGAATGAATTGACCGGCGCGACGTCGCTGATCGCGAGCGGAAGCTCGACCTCTGGAAACGCCGTGCGGACGTCGATCATCGTCGCGATCAACGGGTGCTTCTGCGTGATCGCGATCGTCGCCGATTGGCGCGCGAGGATCGGCGCGATCACGCGCGCGTGCTCGAGCGATCGCGTGGCCTCGTGGCGCAACAGCGCGACCACGCGCTGTTTCGCGACGCGTCCGCGATTGACCAGCGTCAGCACGACAACGAAATACGGTGCGAGAGTGATTAATCGCTCGAGCCGCGCCGGCTCGTCGCCGAGGTGGTGCTCGACGAGCTCGGAGACCAGGAGCTGGATCTTGGGCGCTGGATGCTCCGCGAGCCGCACGAGATAGTGGCCGGCGTCCGACGTCCGAAACTGCGCCTTCAGCAGCGACTTGCCGAGCTCCTGCACGGGGGGCTGGATGCTGTCGCAGATCGCGATGATCGCGTCGGCGGGAAGCGGGCCGAGCCCACCGATGAAGTCCATCGCGAACGTGCGGGTGTCTTCCCACGGCGAATCGACCAGCCGAGACACCGCCACCGGCGCGATCCGGTAC
>JACCYD010000774.1 GCA_013696695.1 Deltaproteobacteria bacterium
CGAGGTCGATCAGCGCCCTGGTCTCGCCGTGCCCCGCCAGCACCACCGCGAGCGTGCGGCGAACGCCGGCATCGGGGCTGCGCCCGGCCATCGCTCCGACCTGGCCGCCACTGCGAAGCGCGAGCGCCCAGATCGCCCACACGCGCTGCTCGGGGCGCCCGGCATCGAGCACGATCTGCAGCTGCTCGCGATCGAGCGCAGCTGCATCCTCGAAGCTCTCGACGTTCGGCACCCACATCGTCGTAAAGCGTAGCGCAGGATCTACGTCGAGCAGCGCGGCTTCACAGGTACGCCGGGTCGCGGTATTCGCCGAGCTCGCTGCGGAACAGATCGCAGATCTCGCCGAGCGTGACGTGCTGCTTCACCGCGTCGTAGATCGGCGGCATCACGTTCTGCTTGTCGTCCGCGAGCGCCGACTTGACCGCGGCGAGCGCGCGCTCGGCAGCGTGCTTGTCGCGCTTCGCGCGGACCTCGATGATGCGCGCCTTCTGATTGGCCTCGACCTCGTGCTCGATCTTGAGCGTGGGGATGTCAATCTCCTCGCCCGGCGTCTGGTACTTGTTGACGCCGACGATCGCGCGACGCTTGCTGTCGACCTCGCGCTGGAACTCGAACGCGGAGCGCGCGATCTCGCGCTGCGGATAGCCTTCCTCGACGGCCTTGACGATGCCGCCCATCGCTTCGATCTTGTTGATGTACTCCCACGCGGCCGCCTCGACCTGATCGGTGAGGGTCTCGATGAAGTACGAGCCGGCGAGCGGATCGGCGACTGCCGCGATCCCGCTCTCCTCGAAGATCACCTGTTGCGTGCGGAGCGCGAGCTGCGCCGCATCTTCGGTGGGCAGCGCGAACGTCTCGTCGTACGAGTTGGTGTGCAGCGACTGCGTGCCACCGAGCACCGCGGCGAGCGCTTGCATCGTGGTGCGCACGACGTTGTTGAGCGGCTGCTGCGCCATCAACGAAACGCCGGCGGTCTGGGCGTGCGTGCGAAGCAGCCACGACTTCGGGTTCTTCGCGCCGAACCGCTCGCGCATGATCTTGGCCCACATGCGGCGGCCAGCGCGGAACTTCGCGATCTCCTCGAAGAAGTCGTTGTGGACGTCCCAGAAGAACGAGAGGCGCGGGCCGAACGCGTCGACGTCGAGCCCGGCTTCGATGCCGAGCTGCACGTAGCCGATGCCGTCGGCGATCGTGAACGCGAGCTCCTGGACCGCCGTCGCTCCGGCTTCACGGATGTGATAGCCGCTGATCGAGATCGTGTTCCATTGCGGCATGCCCTCCGTGCACCACACGAGCATGTCGCGGATGACGCGCATGTGGCCGCGGATCGGCGAGATCCACTCCTTCTGCGCGATGAACTCTTTGAGCATGTCGTTCTGCAATGTGCCGCGCAGCTTGTCCGCAGACACGCCTTGCTTCTCGGCGACGGCGACGTAGAGCGCGAGCAGCACGGCGGCCGGCGCGTTGATCGTCATCGACGTCGACACCTTGTCGAGCGGGATGTCGCCGAACAGCCGGAACATGTCGTCGAACGACGCGACCGACACGCCTTCGCGACCGACCTCGCCCAGCGACCGCGTGTGGTCCGGGTCGTAACCCATCAGCGTCGGCATATCGAACGCGGTGGACAGGCCGGTCTGGCCGTTCGCGAGCAAGAACTTGAAGCGCTGGTTGGTGTCCTCCGGCGTGCCGAAGCCCGCGAACATGCGCATCGTCCACGGCTTGCCGCGATACATCGTCGCGTGCGGACCACGCGTATAAGGATAGGCGCCCGGATCGCCCAGCTTCTCGGCGTACGTCCAGCCGCGGGCTTCGAGGTCCTTGGGACCATATGTTTGCTGCAGCGGGATCCCGGACATGGTGCGGAACGCATCCTCGGGATCGGGCTTTTTAACCGGCGCCATGGTTCCCGTTTACCACGGCGGTTGCGGCGAGCGATGCCCCCGATTCGGGGGGAAATCCCCAGGTCTGCTGGCCCATGTCACCGGAACTCCATCGGGCGAGACGGTCCGTGCATTGCAACCGTCGGCAGCGTGCTCAAACTCGCGGCGATCAGCCTGCTGCTCTCGGCGTGCATCGTCGGCGAGGTCAGGGACTTCCCGGACCCGGACAACGATCCGGCGGACGACCAAGACCCGGCGCCGCCGCAAGATCCGGAGCCCGAGACGCCGACCGGCACGCTCGCGATCACGATGAGCACGACCACCAAGGTCGGAGCGCTGTTCGCGCCGAACAACGTCGTCGCGGTCTGGATCGAGGACGCCGCCGGCAACTTCGTAAAGACGATCGATCGCTGGTCGCAGGTCCGCACGCAGCACCTCGTCGCGTGGCGCACGGCGGCCGGCACCGCCGACGTCGATAGCGTGTCGGGGGCGTCGCGCCTCGATCACGCGACGCCGATCCAGATCCAGTGGAAGCTCAAGGATCGCAATCGCAACCCGGTGCCGGACGGCGTCTACACGGTTCGCATGGAGTCGGCGGAAGCGAACTCGGTGAGCGAAGCGGAGAACAACCAGGGCACCTTCACGTTCACCAGCGGCGCGCTCGCCGAGACGCAGACGGCGCTGGCTAGTGGCGGCTTCACCAACGTGTCGCTCACTTACACGCCACCGCCCTGATCACTTCGGCATCAGTTGACCGAGTTGCCACGCCTGGAGCTGGATCGTGCGCTGGATGTCGCGCCGCTCGTGCGCCTGGATGCGGGTGATCACGGTCGCGATCAACAGGATCACGGCGACGTAGCCACCGAGCCCCGCGACCGCGACGGTGTAGTCGATCGATTCGGCCGGGAGATGGACCATCAGCGTCGCGCCCTCGATCGACGTGGTCGCCGAGACGAGGCCGAGCCCTTCGAGAACCAGCGGCACCAGCACGCCCGCGGCGCAGCCCGCCCACAGCAGCCAGACCGGTCCGGTGCGCACGTGGGACGCGAACATTAGGGTGGTGATCAACGCGACGCCGGGCGCGACGAGCAGCGGCGACAGGCCGCGCGCGTAGAACGCGACCAGCACGACCTGCGCGAGGAAGCTCGCGAAGATCGCGACGGACGACGGCCGTTTCATCACGATCAGCAGCGTCGCGAGGATGCAGAGCGTGACCGCGGTGCCTCCGAACACCAGCCAGGGCTCGCGAATGCCGCCGAGCCACATGATCGGAAAGAACATCAGATATCCGATCAAGCCCCAGCTGCCGAGCCGCGCGTGCCGGACCAGCAGATCTGTATCGCTCTTGGTCAGCGCGGCTTCGACCTCGGGTGGCGTCTCGATCGGCGGCTCGAGCATCAACCGGCTGACCAGCTCGGCGGCTTCCTGCGATTTCGGATCGAGTGCCAAGGCCCGGTTCGCGGCGCGCAGGGTTGAAACGTACGCCCCGAGCTCCTCGGGACGCGGGCCGCGATGTTTCACGCGCTGGCGACTCTCGGACAGCGTCTCGAGGAGCCCGCCTTCGAGC
>JACCYD010000144.1 GCA_013696695.1 Deltaproteobacteria bacterium
GGTGTGCGCGGCACGGTGCCTGCTCGAGGCCGGAGCATGAAAAGACGCATCCTGGTAATCGCGATCGCGGGCGCTCTCGTCGCCGGTGCGCTCGCGTTGTGGTTCGCGCTGCGATCGGAAACGTCGAGCGCCCACGTGGTGAATCCGGCACAGCCAGGAGCTCCGGCGGCGGTGACCACGCCCCGTCGCGCGCAGATCGTTCGCGATGACGATCGCAAAGGCACGCTGCGGCTCGAGGGGCAGGTGATCGACGAGACGGGCAGTCCGGCCGGCGGCGCGACCGTCGTGATCGACACGCGCCCGGCCCGCGTCGCGACGACCGAGGACGACGGCACGTTCGTTTTCGACGAGCTGCTCGGTCGGTCGTACGAGCTGGTCGCGACGCGCGGCGAGCACGCCGCCGGTCCCGTGACGACACGATTGTCGGACGCGACCGGGCCGATCGTGATGCGGCTCGAACGCGGCGCGACCGTCGAGGTCATCGTCACCGCCGCACAGCAGCCGGTCGAGTCGGCGCACGTCGAGCTCTACGGAGCGGTCGATCGCCAAGCGACCACCGATGCGAATGGTCGCGTCAAGCTCACCGGTCTCCCGGGCGGCCCGGTCCGGATCTCCGCGACCACTGCCGGTCACGCGCGAGCGTCGACGTGGGCAGTGATATCCGGGGGCTCGCAGACCATCCAGCTCGCGCTCGAGCGCGGATCCTCCGTCTCGGGCCGCGTGCTCGACCCCGATGCGCGACCGGTCGCGAACGCCGTCGTGCGCTACAGCGGAGTCTCCGACTGGGGTCAGACAGCAGGCGAGAACATCACGACGGGTCCCGACGGCGTGTTTCGCGTCGACGCGCTGCAGGCCGGCAGCTTTCGCTTCACCGCACATCACGCGAATCACGCGCCCGGGATCTCGGAGGTCGTCACCCACGATGGCGTCGCGTCCCGTACCGGCATCGAGATCCGCCTCGCGCGCGGCGCGGCGATCGAAGGTCGGGTCGTCGATGTCGCTGGGGTCGCGGTGCCGTGGGCACGCATCCGGGCCGCCGAGGAAGTGGCGGGGTTCGCCTTCCAGAGGACGCGCGAGACCACCGCCGATGCATCGGGGCAGTTCCGGATCGACGCGCTACCGCGCATGCGGATCGACATCGTCGCTGCCACCGACCTCGCCACCAGTGCGCTGATGAAGGTCGACCTCGCCGGCGGCGATCGCTCGATCGAGCTCGCGCTGGCGCAGAACGGCGTGATCGCGGGCGTCGTCGTGCGCAAGTCCGGGGAACCGGTCGAGGGCGCGCAGGTCTACGCCGCGCTCGAAGGCGCCGACGATGTGTCTTCGCACCTCCTCGATAATAATCTCGCGCTCGCCGACTCGAGCGGTGCGTTCGCCTTTCACGGTCTCAGCGCCGGCCGTTACCAGCTCCGCGCGAAGCCACCCGGCACGCAGCACGATGCATTCGTGCTCGCCGCCGACGAAACGCACGCGAGTGTCGGTGACACCGCGGTCCGCATCGTGGTGCCGATCGGCGGTTCGATCAAAGGCAAGGTCGCGTTCGCCGACGGCCGCGCGCCCACCACGTTCGCGATCGATCTCGGAGGCTGGGACAGCTCGATCCCGGTGTCCACGCGCGACGGCACGTTCGAGGTCGCGAGCATCCCGCCGCGCTCCTACCGGTTCACGGTGCGCGGCCTCGGGTTCACCGAGCGCGCGCTACCGGCGGTCGAGATCGTCGCCAACACCACGGTCGACCTGGGCACGATCATCGTGGAGCCCGGCCGCAGCGTCTCCGGTCGGGTCGTCGACACCGCGGGTCGCCCGGTCGTTGGCGCGACCGTGTCGGCGGGACCGCTCCTGTGGGGCACCGGCTCCAAGACGTCGACGCCTGCAGCGTTCGGTGGACCGCCGGGCGCGAGTCTCGTCAAGGACGCGACCACCGATGGGAACGGCGAGTTCACGATCGTCGGTGTCGGGCGCGGCAAGTGTCACGTCGTCGCCGATCACGAGACGCGCGGTCGCTCGTCGCCGATCACACTTCCGCCGACCACCGGATCGACGCTCGATCTCGTGCTCGTCGTCGCCAGCTTCGGCGCGCTCGGCGGAACGGTAACCAAGGGTGGTAAGCCCGCCGCCAACATCGTCGTGACCGCGCAGTCGAAGACCGTCGCCGAGACAATGTTCAGTGTTCTCAGCGGCGCGGATGGCAGCTATCGCTTCGACAAGCTCGCGCCCGATCGCTACCTGGTCTCGGCGATGCTAGGCCAGGATCCGGTGCGCGGCATCAGCCTTCACGCCGAGTCGGTCACGGTCGGGTCAGGTCCCGCCGCCAAGCTCGACCTCGCGATCGCGAACGGCGATACCACGCTCGTGGTCACGCTCACCGCAAGCAAGCCCGTCAAGCTCGCGCTGATCGAGAGCCTCAGTGGGAAGCACGACGCGCGCACGCACGCCGACCTCGACCGCCTCGGCGTGGGTCGCGATCGCGGCCACGCGACGTTCGCGATGTCGTTCGACGGCAAGCCGACCAGGATCACCAAGCTCACTGCCGGGACCTACACCGTCTGCGCCTGCCCCTATCCCGACGAGGTCGGCATGCTCGAGAGCGAGGAGTACATGGTTCGCGAAGGCGACAACCTCCCGGTGTTCTGCAAGCACGTGGAGATCGCGGCGGGGCAGGTCGAGCAGTCGCTCCAGATCGAGGTCCAGATCCCGAAGCACGTCCCGCGGCCGAGCTAGGCTTTCATGGTGACCAGCGACGCTCCTGCCACGCTCGAGATCGTCGCAGAACCGCCGGCGCTGATGCTGTTCGCGCGGCTGGTGAAAGTGTCGATCGACATCGATGGCGCGCTCGCCCGGGTGAGGTGGGGAACGAACGCGTTCGCGGTCGCTCCCGGCGAGCACGTGGTGGCCGTCGGAAGTGGGTACAACTTCAACTCCAAGGGGGTGCTCACGGTCTCCGTCGCTGCCGGCGAGACGGTTCGGCTTCGCTACACGCCTCACTTCATCAAGAACTTCCGAGGCAAGCTCGTCGTCGAGCGCCTGCCCGAGATGCGCATCGTAAAGCGGTGAGTAGGTCGCGGATGGCGGTGAGCGAATGACCGCTTCGCACCGCCGTGACTAGCGCTGCGCCGCGCCCGTCATCGGCACGAACCGGACATCCATCAGCGTCTCGCTCGTGGTTCCGGTGCGCCCTCGCGTGATGACCTTGAGTTGCTGGCTGCCATGCTCGCCAACCGGGATCACGAGACGACCACCGACCGCGAGCTGATCGAGGAGCGGCTTCGGTACCTTCTCGGGTGCCGCGGTGACCACGATCGCGTCGAACGGCGCCGCCTCGGGCCAGCCCCGATAGCCGTCGCCGGTACGTAGGTGGATCCGCTGGTACCCGAGGCGAGCGAGATCCGCGCGCGCGCGCGTCGCGATCGGCTCGATGATCTCGATCGAGTAGACCTCGGCGCCGAGCTCGGCGAGCACCGCGGCCTGGTACCCGCTGCCCGTGCCGATCTCGAGCACGCGCTCGCCGCTCGCGACGTCGGCCGCCTCGGTCATCGCGGCGACGATGAAGGGTTGACTGATCGTGACCTCGTGCCCGATCGGTAGCGGGCGATCCTCGTACGCTCGCGCGCGGAGGTGCTCGGGAACGAATTCGTGTCGAGGCACCAGGCGCATTGCCTCGAGCACGCGCTCGCCGGTCACGCCGCGCGCGACGATCGTCTCGGTGACCATGCGATGACGTTCGTCGGCGCGGGGTGGTTCTGCGGGAGCCGGGCGGACGGTAGGAGTGCTCGGGACCGGTGTGGGTGGTGGAGGCTCGGATCGACACCCGAGCGCGAGCACGCCGATCAGAGGGAGTGTTGCCATCAGGCGAAAGGTACCGCCACCGAGGTGCGGTCGCAGTCGGAGGAATGCCGAGAGCGCGGCCACCACGTCGTCAGCTTCTGGTCACACCGTTACTCGCGTGTGACTGCTGTTCGCTGACGACCGATCAGATCGTGACGAAGGCGGTGCGACAAGCAGCTCGTCCAGTTCGATGCGACCGGCTCAACACCCAACGCGGCCCTCCTGACATCCATCGACGACGCGTGTCGGACAGCACCTACATTGACGGGCTTGCGGCGCGGCGGGTCTCAGGATGAACTGAACCTCATGAACAAAATCGTAGCCTTCGTTCTCCTGCTTGCAGCCTGTGGTGAAGACGATCCGGTTTCGGTCTCGGACTCTGTCGACCTGAAGATCACGATCTCGTCGGGTGACGTCGCTGGTGGCGTCGTCTCCGCCGACAAGAACGTCAACACCGAGAGCGGAAACCCCTACGGCGCATTCGTGCAGGGTGCGCGCGACGAGATCGGCGGCGATCCGACGCGCATCACCGTCGACGCCGCGGCGCTGACACTCGAGGCAACCTCGAGCAACGTCGCGGGTCTCGGCGAGGTGTTCTCCGGGGCCCTCGTCCTCGGGTTCGAGATGAACGGATCCTCGACCGTGTATCCGATCGCGACGCGGACGATCGTGGCCGCCGATGCCGGTGGGCCGCTCGAGCTCGAGGTCGACTTCGATTCGGACAGCATCCCCGACGCCGACTACGTGGATCTCGCGAGCGGCTCGTTCAAGGTGTCCGTGTCGGGCCCCGCCGCGGCGACGTTCGAAGCAGCGAACGCCGATGCCGATCTGCTGATGACGCTGACCTTCAGCGCGTTCGAGTGAACACTGGCAGTGGGCGGACATCAGC
The DNA here is from genome assembly GCA_013696695.1 of Deltaproteobacteria bacterium. Taxonomy (GTDB): domain Bacteria; phylum Myxococcota_A; class Polyangia; order Haliangiales; family Haliangiaceae; genus JABFXX01. The sequence goes on from JACCYD010000144.1 coordinate 4,715, forward strand.
GCGCGCGGGCGTAGTTGGGCAGCGCGCGCGGGTCTGACGGTCTTCGAGAACCGTTGTCGGCAACGTGATCGGCGGGGACGCTACCGCGATTCGTCGCCGAGATCCGACGGCGTGTCGCCGGGATGTAATTCGCGCGGGAGTGGATCCGATGCCATTGAGCGGCCTCGGGCGATGGAGGAACCTCGTCGCGGGGAGACAGCTCTGATGGCCAAAGCCAAAGCGAAAGCAAAACCGAATGCCGCCACGACGAAGGCGGTGTCGAAGCCGAAACCGAAGTCGAAACCTGCGCCGCGCACGGCGAAGGCACCGGCTCACATTGCTAGCCCGGGCTGGATCGATGCCGGCAAGGGCCTCGAGCTCGGGATTCGCGATGGCTCGCTGGTCGCCCGCAAGGACGGCAAGGATCTGGGCTCGGTCCCGAAGCCAGCGAAGGAGAGCCCGGTCGGCGAGCGGCTGGTCTCCGCGATCGACTTCCTCGAGGATCACACCCGCACCTGCCAGCACACGGTGGAGACCTGGATGCTGCGCTCGTTGCCGGTGCCGCGCGGCGTGCTGCAAGCGGTGATCGCGGATCCGGCGTGGTCCGCGGCGCTCCACGACGCGTGGGTGGTCGCGGTTGGTCCCGACGGCAAGGTCGATCGCGAGGTCGGTGGTTTCTTCCGCGGCGTCGACAAGGAAAAGGGCATCGGCGTCGTCGATCGCGATGGCGAGACGACGTGGCTCGCGACCGAGAGCGTGTTGATCCCGCACCCGATCTTGCTCGACGAGCTCGACGACCTGCGTGGCATGGCGGTCGAGATCAACGCGAAGCAGGGCACCTCGCAGCTGTTCCGCGAGACGTTCCCGCGGCCGACGGTCCCACCGTCCGACGATCCGCTCGCGATCGCGCAATTTGCCGGTGGCGAGTTCTCGATGCTGCAGGCGGTGATCGGGCTCGCGAAGCGCCTCGGCTATCGCGTCAGCGGCGGTGCGGCGGTGTGCCGCGTGCTCGAGCAGGGACGCTCGGTGTCGGCGCGCTATGACCTCGGCGAAGGCGACGGCATGGACTCGACCACCACGGGCGAGCTGACATGGGTCGACGACAAGCAACGCCCGATCGCGGTGGTCGATGTACCCCCGGTCGCGTTCTCGGAAGGCATGCGAATGGCCGCGCAGATCTACGCGAAGCGCAAGGTCGA
>JACCYD010000149.1 GCA_013696695.1 Deltaproteobacteria bacterium
CGCGGCGAGAAGCTGCTCGACGACGAGCTCGCGCGCATGAAGAAGGCGGGCGACAAGCAGGTCGCCGGCAAGGTCGTGTTCACGCTGTACGACACGTTCGGGTTTCCCGATGACCTCACGGAGATCATCGCGAACGAGCGCGGGTTCTCCGTCGACAAGGAGAGCTTCGAAGATGAGATGACGCGCGCGCGGGAACGCAGCAAGGTCTTCTCGGGCTCCGATCAGGAAGCGATCTCGGGTGCGATCAAGGCGCTTGCGGGCGAGCTCGGCTCCACCAAGTTTCTCGGCTACGAAGGCCGTGGCACGACGGGCGAGGGTGTCGTCAAGGCGATCCTGATCGCGGGCGAGCGCGTTCCCAAGGCGGCGACCGGCTCGCGCGTCCAGCTGGTGTTCGATCAGACGCCGTTCTACGGCGAGAGCGGCGGGCAGGTCGGCGATGCAGGCGAGGTCCGCACGGCGAATGCCGCGGTCCGCATCGACGACACCAAGAAGCCCGCGGGCGACGTTCACGTGCTGATCGGCGAGGTCACCCAGGGCGAGCTTTCCGTGGGCGACAAGGTGACGTTCGAAGTCGACGATGACAAGCGCGAGCGCACGCGTGCGAATCACTCCGCGACGCACTTGCTCAACCTCGCGCTCAAGAAGGTGCTCGGTCCCCACATCGCCCAGAAGGGCTCGCTGGTGGGCCCCGATCGGTTGCGCTTCGACTTCTCGCACGGTCAGCCGATGACCGACGAGCAGAAGCGGCAGGTCGAGGATCTGGTCAACGCCGACATCCGCTCGAACAAGGACTCGGTCATCGAGGTGCTGCCGATCGAGGAGGCGAAGCAAAAAGGCGCGGTTGCAATGTTCGGCGAGAAGTACGGCGACACCGTGCGCGTCATCCACATCGGCAACGAGTCGCTCGAGTTCTGCGGCGGCACGCACGTGCGGCGCGCCGGCGACATCGGGCTGTTCAAGATCGTGAGCGAGCAAGGGGTCGCCCAGGGCGTGCGCCGCATCGAGGCACACACCGGCGTCAACGCGCTCGACTATCTGCGCAAGCTCGAAGTCGAGCTCGGCAAGGTCGGCGCGAAGTTCAAGGTCGCGCCGTTCGAGGTCAACGCGCGGATCGAGAAGCTACTCGCAGACACCAAGGCGCTCGAGAAGGAGCTCGGTCAGCTCAAGCAGAAGCTCGCTTCTGGTGGCGGTGGCCGCGATCTGCTCGCGGAGGTCAAGACGATCAAAGGCATCAAGGTGCTCGCGATCGCCGTCGACGTCGACGATGCCAAGGTGCTCCGCGAGACCGGCGATCAGCTTCGCGACAAGCTCGGCTCGGGCGTCGTCGTGCTCGCGGGCACGGGTGGCACGCAGGGTGAGGTCAAGCTGGTCGCGATGGTGACCAAGGATCTCGTCGGCAAGGTGCAGGCGGGCAAGCTGCTCGCCGAGGTCGCGGCACAACTCGGTGGCAAGGCCGGCGGCAAGCCCGATTCGGCGCAGGGTGGCGGCAAGAACGTCGAGGCGGTCCCGCAGGCGCTCGAGTTCGCTCGCAACTGGGTCGAACAGCACACCTGATGCGGGCGCTGGCGTTCGGGGGATTGCGAGCCCGAGTTTCGAGCATTCGAGACCAACCTCGCGCTGGTGCTCGGCGATCATGCGTTTCGCTGCGGCGGCGTCGTCGATAACGAAGCGTTGAGCACGATGATCGCGAACCTCGCGACGTGGGTTCCCGATGCGTTAGTCGCACCAGACCACTGGTCAGGGGGTGCGCGACCACGCGATCGTGACGAGCTCCTGGAGACGTGCGTGGGTGCTGGCGGACGTCTTGCACATGAAGCCGCTCTTGTGAGCGAAGTGCACGTCGGGCTGCCCCTCGACCCGCGAGAAATCGAGGCTCGGATGGTCTTCGTAGCGGCCGATTCCGAAACCATCGCCGCGACGATCTGGATAGACGATCGCGTGGATGACCTGGTCGAGCCTGTGGGCGCGGATGTAGCTCCCGAGCATCGCGCTGAGATCGTCGGTGGCACCCTCGGCGCGCGGAAGGAACAGCGCCTCGATCTGGTCGTCGCCACACGCGATCGTCCATCGCTCGACGCGCTGAGCAATGAAGTCGAGGCGCTCGCGTGCGACGCGCAGGTACTCGAGCAGGTCGTCGCCGACCATCCGCATGAATCCGTAGAGCGGATCACTGGGTTCGATGCGCGTCGCCTGCGCGAAGCGGCGCAACAGCGTCATGTCGATCGGCGAGTTGAGCTGCGAGATCGCGCGACGCGGTACGCCCAACCACGCTCCGGTCTTCTTGGGGCCGCGTGAATCGAACCACTCCGCGGTCTCGAGCCAGTCGCAGAAGCGCAGCGCGTCCTGGTAGAGGCCGAGATGCTCGAGGACCAAGCTGAGGGCACAGGTCGGAGCGTGCTCGCGCGGAAAATGGTGATGATCGAAATTCGAGCGCGCCGGGTCGTGGACCCCGCCGATGTCGACGACGGCGACCAGCGGATCGTCGAGCTCCTCGGGTGTTGGTTCGCGGCGGACGATGGGACAGCCATGGAGGGCCACGAGCACGCAGACGGCGAGGACGTCGTCTTTATGCGCGCCGCCGGGATGCGTGACGATCGTGTGCATGGTGGGTCGTGCAATCTATCATCCGTGATACACGGGTCGGCTGAGGAACCGATCCGTATGTTGATGAACAAACAAGCAGCGCTCGTCGCCGTCGTGGCACTAGCAAGTGGCAGTCTCGTCGAGGCCCAGCCCAAGTCCGGAACCATCGATCACGCCGCCCTGGCCGAGAAGCTGGTCGGCGGGTCGGCGAACGTCAAGGAAGGCGACATTGTCGAGCTGCGCGGTGGTGCGGCCGATCTCCCGCTCCTCGAGGAGCTGGTGATCGCGGTACGCAAGCGCGGCGCCCATCCGCTCCTCTCGATCGGGTCCGAGAAGGTCGCCAAGGCTTTCAACACCACGATCGCGGACAAGTACGACGCCCAGGCGCCGAAGCTCGAGCTCGAGCTCGCCAAGCTCATCAACGTCCGGATCACGATTCCGGCCGTTCGCGATCCGAGCATCGGCACGCTCCTTTCGGCCGATCGTCAGGCCAAGCGAGAGAAGGCCGGACAGCCGGTCCGCGAGCTCATCCTCAAGCGCAACGTGCGCACGGTCGAGCTCGATAACGGGTTCGCGCCGTCGCCGTGGCGTGCGAAGGAGCTGGGCATCA
>JACCYD010000178.1 GCA_013696695.1 Deltaproteobacteria bacterium
GTCCGGGGGAATCCGAACCGGCGCCACGCGCAGCGGGGTCGCGATGACTCGCGACGTCGACCGATTGCTCGATGATGATCGGACCGTCCGTCGCGATCAGGATCAGCGGTCGCGCGCCGACGCCGAGGAGCCTGCCATCGACGGTCAGGCTGGTGCCAGCGAGCACGCAGCCGGTGATGTTCGAATCGTTGGTGAGCGGCTCGCAGCTCGCGGAGATGTCGGTGGTCGTCGTGCTCGTCGTGTTGCCGATCGAATACGGAGCGGTGGGCAGGTTCTGAAGGCAGATCGTGCCGAGCTGACCGAAACAGTTCGCGTTCAGCGGGCCATCGGCTCCGGTATCGCCAGGCGCATCGGACGTCCCCGCAGCGGGATCGGGCGAATAGCTACACGCACTGATCAGCAGCGCGAGGCAGCCCCAAATGCCGGCCATGCCCCATGCTCTCATGCCGGGCAGTCAGCGCAAGACCCACGACGCCCCACGACTGCTAAGACCACGCGCTCGACGGCGGGTCGACCGGGACCAGTCGCCCCCGCCGTGCGGCGATGAACGCCTGCGCGAACGACATCGCCGATGGAAACCGCTTGCGCGGATCCTTGGCCATCGCGATCGCGAGCACGTCCTCGACCGCGGTCGGCACGCGACCGAGCAGGCTCGGCCGCATCGGCGGCACGTGCACCACCTGGTAGACCAGCTCCGCGAGGTCCTTGCCCTTGAACGGAGAGCGCCCGGTCAGACAGCGATACGCGATCGCGCCGAGCGCATAGACATCGGCGAGGTGCGTGACGTGCTGCCCGGCCGCTTGCTCGGGCGCCATGTATTGCGGTGTGCCGACGATGCCTTCGCCGGTCAGCGTGCCTTCGCTGTCGAGCACCTTGGAGACGCCGAAGTCGAGGATCTTCCAGGTGCGCCCTTCGTGAAAGAACAGATTGTGCGGCTTGAGATCGCGATGCACGACGTTCGCGAGCCGCGCGACTTCGAGGCCACGCGCGACCTGATCGAGCATGACGACGAGCTCGTCGGACGGCATGCGCGGCTCGTTGCGAAGCCGGGTCGCGAGATCATCGCCATGCAGGCGCTCCATCGCGATGTACGGCACCGGTGCATCGGGCGCCGACAACGCGAACACCTTGACCACGTGCGGTGAATCGAGCCGCGCGATCACCGCCATTTCGCGATGGAAGCGCTCGACCAGCGACGTCGAGCCGTCGGAGCGCGCGTTCAGCAGCTTCACCGCGGCGGGTTTATGATCCGGCGTGACCGCCTCGTAGACCTCGCCCATCGCACCGCGGCCGAGCACGAAGCCGAGGCGGTAGGGGCCCATCATCTGCCCGGTCCAGCGGCCTTCGTTGGCCCGCACTCTCGCCAGCGCCTGCGCATCGTTCACCTCGGCGAGCACCTGCTGCTGGTCACCGATCATGCGGACCGCGGCTGCGAGCTCGTCGAGCGCGGTCCGGTTGACGTGGCGTGCCCACCGCCCGAGCGCGTAGCCCGAGATGAAGAAGCCGAGCACGAGGACCTCGGCGATCACGAGCTGCGAGCTCTCGGCGAATGCGCTCGACAGCACGCCGACGTCGGTGGTCCAGCCGAGCATGATCGGGCCCGCGATCGCGAGGTGACCGAAGAAGCTGATGGCAACGACACCGATCGACGTCAGCCGATCGCGGCCGAGCGAGATGAACACGATGCCGAGCAGCTGGATGATCACCGCACCCGAGAACGGCCCGAAGTAATAGAGCACCGAGAGTGAGCCGGCGGTCGCGATCATCCAGAGCGTGCCGACGGGCACAGGTCTCCAGCGGTCCGGCGAGCCCGACAGGTAGACCAGGCCGACGTTCGAGAGCGAGATGATCACGGTGCCCGCCCAGAACAGCTTCTGAGCGTGCGGATCACCGCCGAGCAGCAGCGACAACGCGATCGCACCGAGCGGCGCGAACACGCCGAAGATGTGGAACGCGCGCATCCGCGGGATGTCGCTGCGCTCGAGGACCTCGTTGGCCGTGGGGATCGAGCGCGCCGAGTGGGTGCCGTACGACGGCTTGGCGTCCGCCTGCGCGGTGCCGGCATTCGACGCCGCGATGTCTGCCAGCGCGCGTGGCGACGCCGCCTGCGTGCCTTGATTGTCGTCTTCCGACGCAGCTCGGGCATCGGGCCCCCCATGGACCTCGGTCTTCTCGTCGAGCGAGTGAGTCGGCTCGTGCGCCACGCGAGAGAGATTGTCCCTCGGGCGGGCGATTAAGCCAACCCGACGTACAGGTGCTGGACGTCGTCGTCGGCGTCGATGTCGGTGAGAAAGGCCTCGACCTCGGCTCGCGCGGCCTCGTCTTCGAGCTTCACCGGGTTCTTCGCACGCCAGCCGATGCGGATCGAGGCGACCGTCCAGTGCAGCGCCGACAGCGCCTTCGACACGGCATCGACGTCGGTGGGCTCGGTGTAGAACCGGAACCCACCCTCGCCATCGGGCTCGAAGTCCTGCGCGCCGGCTTCGATCGCAGCATCTTCGGGATCGGCGCCCTCGGGTGCCGACGCATCGACCAGGCCGACGTGGGAGAAGTCCCACGACACCGAGCCGGAGTTGCCGAGCTGGCCCTTGCGAAACAGCACGCGGATCGCGGTCGCGGTGCGGTTGGTGTTGTCGGTGAGGCACTCGACGATCACCGGCACGCGATGCGGCGCGAAGCCTTCATAGGTGACCGATTTGTAATCGACCGGGTCGAGCAGGCCGGCGCCTTTCTTGATCGCGCGCTCGAGCGTGTCCTTCGGCATCGAGGCTTTCTTCGCGGCCTCGACCGCCGCACGCAGGCGCGCGTTCATGTTCGGATCCGCGCCACCCTTCGCCGCCATGATCAGATCCTTGGCGAGCTTGCTGAAGATCTTGCCCTTCGCGGCCGACGTCGCGATCTTGCCTGCCGTCTTCCACTGAGCGCCCATGCCGCTGCTGTATCACAGCGAACCGGATCATCCCAAACGCGCCAGTTCGGTGTCAGAACACGCCACCGAGCTGCACACGACCGTTCGCATTTGCTGCGCGATTCGCGCAAAGCGCACGGCGCTCGCAAATCCCTTGGGATCGTAAACAGCATGGAGGTAACGTCCGCGCATCTTCGAGGGGGGCTTCGATGAAGACTGTTTGTGTTCTGCTGATCTCGATTCTCGCAGCGTGTGGTCCAGGCGTTCGCGACCAAGGTCCGGGCGGGGACGACGACGCTGACAACCCGCCGGTCGATCCACCGCCGGGCGAGCCACGCGCCTGCAACAAGATGGACATCGTGTTCGTCGTCGACGATTCGGGCTCGATGTCCGAAGAGCAGTCGAACCTCGCGTCGAACTTCCCGATGTTCGCGGAGCTGCTCTCGACGTACGTGACGCCGGAAGGCGAGCCGATCGACTATCGCGTCGCGGTCACCACGACCGGCCGCGACATGGAC
>JACCYD010000780.1 GCA_013696695.1 Deltaproteobacteria bacterium
CGCGAAGCGATCAGTTCTCGTTCGGCGTCGCGCTATATGAGGCGCTGTATCGCGCGCGACCGTTCGCGAAGGACGGGCCGCGCACCAAGCCGAGGCCGTTACCGCCCGACTCCCAAAGGAGTGTTCCCGAACGCGTGCAACGCGTGGTGATGCGCGCGATCGCCGCCGATCCACGAGCGCGATATGCCTCGATGGAGGCGCTCCTCGAGGAGCTGACACGTGTTGCGGCGCCGCGGCGTCGAGCGATGATCGGAGCGGCGGCCGTGCTCGGGCTCGGCGCTGCAGTGGTCGCCGGCTTCGCGATCTCGAAGTCGAGCGAGCCCGCGGCCGCTCAGGTCGAGAATCAGCTGTGCAAGGGCGCCGATCGCCGGCTCAAGGATGTCTGGGACGCGTCGTCGCGCGCGACGGTCGGCAAGGCATTCGAGACCAGCAAGCGGCCATTCCAGAAGCGATCGTTCGAGGCCCTCGCTACCGCGCTCGATACCTATTCGACGAAGTGGACGGCGGCCGCCACCGAGGCGTGCGAGGCGACGCGGCTCCGCGGCGAGCAGACCGAGGAAGTGCTGTCGCTGCGCCAGGCGTGCCTCGACCAGCGCCTCTACGAGCTTCGCGCGCTGGTTCAGGTGCTCGGTGCGGTCGACGAGAAGATCGTCGAGGCAGGCGACAAGCTCGCGTTCCAGCTCGCGCCGCTCGAACGCTGCGCGAACGTCGCCGCGTTGCGCGCACCCGGCTTGCCGCCCACCGAGCCGCGCGACAAGGTCGAGGAGCTTCGCCGGCTGCTCGCCAGCTCGAAGGCCGATCTGATCTCCGGGCGTCACTTCGGATCGATGGAGGCCGCACGCAAGGCCGCCGTCCTCGCGGCCGAGGTCAAGTACGAGCCGTACCGCGCCGAAGCGCTGCTGGTGCGCGGTGCCTCGCTCGCCGGCATCGGCAACACGACCGAGGCCAATGCGGTGTTCTCCGACGCGACGTTCGCCGCGCTCGCCGCGAATCGTCACGACCTGGTGACGATGGGCGCGATGTCGAATGCGGCGGTGATCTCGGAGGGGCACGCCGGCGAGGCGAAGATCTGGCTCGGGCTCGCGCGCACCTCGGCGGCGCGGGTCGGCAACGACGCGCAGCTCGAGCAGCAGCTACTCCAGATCGAGGGGCTGATCTCGGTGGCTCGAGGCGACCTTCGCGCAGCGGTCGCGTCGCAGCAGAAGGCACTCGCGATCGCGGAGCGTGCACTCGGGCCCGACAACCCGGCGTTGTGGTCGGATCTCTTGATGATGGGGGTGACGCTCGCGAAGAGTGGGGCATGGGGCAAGGCGATGCCGCACCTCGAGCGTGCGCTCGCGTTGCGCGAAGCGAGCGTCGGCAGCGACCACCCCGATGTCGCCGCGATCCTGACGAACCTCGGCGCGGCCTACAGCCACGGGAACTTCGCCGACAAGGCGCGCGCGGCCTACGAGAAGGCACTGTCGATCCAGGAGCGCGCCGATGGTCCGCGCAACCCGATGTTGATCCTGACGCTCAACAACATGGCCGACGCGATGACGAAGGCGAAGGATCACAAGAACGCGCTCCATTACGTCGAGCGAGGTCGGTTGCTCGCCGAGCAGGTCCTCGGCAACGCGGCGCCGATGTATCACGCGATCTCGACCACCCACGCCGAGGCGCTGTACGCGACAGGCCGCTTGTTGGAGGCCAAGAAGCTTTACGACGAGGTGCTCGCTCTCGAAGAGCAGCACAAATCGCCGTTCTTTCCGGCCACGCTGGCTTCCCGCGCGGTGCTCTCGCTGGGTGCCCAGAACTGGAACGAAGCCTCCGACCTCGAGGCGCGATCGATCGCGGCGTGGGAGGCGGCCTCGGGCAGGGACACGCCGGATCTGTTCAAGCCGCTCGTCGGCATGGGCCGAGCTCGGCTCGGGCAGGGCAAGCGCGCCGAGGCACGCTCGTTCCTCGAGCGCGCGCTCGCGATCGGCGAGAAGTCACAGCTCTCCACGGCCGAGCTCGATCCGGTGCGCAAGCTGCTCGAGCAGACGCGCAAGTGAGTGGAGCAAATGGCCGCGGCGCGGACGGCTGCTACTGTGAAGCGATGACGCGTCTCGGCTGGTTGCTCCTGTTCTCCGCGTGCTACCGCAGCGACACCACGACGACGCCGCCGCGTCCGGATCCGCTGGTCCAGGCGACCACGTGCAATGCCGACGACGATGTCGCGCGCCCCGTGCTCGACAGCCACGACGGCCGGTTGCGCATGCATTCGACCGCGCCACTCACCGCGGTGCGAGGCCGCGCGGGGGGGCGCGCATGGATCGGCCCGGCGGTGCCGGCGTATGTTCCGAAGCGCATCGGTACGCTCGAGCTGATGGTGCTCGACGAGATCGCGGGCGAGGGCTATCTCGCGCTGTATCGCGATCCGTACGACGTCGCGAGCTGCCGGCTCGGCAACGAGTCCAACTGCGCCTATCAGGCGCGCTACTTCTCGGGCGGCAAGGTTGCGTGGTCACTGCCGCTCAACAAGCTGATGTCGCGAACGGATCATCTCGAGATCCAGGACATCCGGCTGTCGGGTGGCGTCCTGTATTTCAACGAGGCCTGTCAAAGCTACTCGAACGAAGCCGGTGGCGATTGCTCGTCGCTGGTCGCGGTCGACCCGGCCGCCGGTCGCGTGCTGTGGCGGAGCCCCGTACTGACGTCGAACAACCGCTTCATGGTGCGCGGCTGCTACATCGTCGCAGGTTATGGTTTCACGTCGGAGCCCGACGCGTTGCACCTGATCGATCGCGGCACCGGCAAGATCGTTCAGCGGCTTCCCGTCGCGAGCGCACCCCAGGGCTACACGTTTGCGGATCCCGCTCGCCTCGACGTCACACTGTACTCCGGCGACGTGCGCCGCTATCGGCTCGACAACGCGCTCGC
>JACCYD010000204.1 GCA_013696695.1 Deltaproteobacteria bacterium
GCGCTGATCCAGGCGCTCGCGAAGCCGCTGCGCGAGCGCGGCGCGGACATCGTCTTCGTCACCGGCATGGCCCCGCTGCGCTCGGTCGCCGCGCCACCGCAAGCCGCGGCGGCACAGGGTGCGCTCGCAGGGCTCGTACGGTCACTGCCCCGCGCGCTCGCACCGAACGTCCGCGCGAACGTGCTCGCGCTCGGCACGCTCGACGGCGGCACCGCCGGGCGCATCGAGACGGCGTTCACCTCGAGCCAGGAGCGGTTCTCCGCGCTCCACCGCGTCGGCACCGCACCGGAGATCGCCGAGGCGATCCGCTGGCTCGCGCTCGACAACACGTATCTCTCGGGTGCCGTGATTCCAGCGGCTGGCGGCTTGTGACTAGCGGCGGCCCTTGAAGCCCATCATGCCCTGCATGACGGTCTCGCTCGCCTCGGCGATCTCGCCTTCCTCGCGCAAGCGATCGGCGCAGTCCGCGCACAGCTTCCGCGCCTTGCCGCCGACCTTGACGGTCACCAGCTTCACCACGTCTTCGTCTTTGCACTCCTGACAGGTCGCCATGCCGCGATCTTACTTCAGGCCTACTCCGAGCTGTGCTCGTACCTCGCCTGGCCATCGGCATCGCGAACCTTGCCGAACATCTGGAGCGAGGCCAGCGCCGCCGGCGACAGCCGGTTGTGAGGGATCCCGAGCTCGCGCAGCTTGGGGAACCGGTCGCGATGGCCGACCAGCACGGCCGCCAGAGCATCCCCGATCGGACGCCCCGTGGTGTGTTCCCCGCCGGGCGCCTCGAAGGTGAGGCGCTCGATCTGCGCTGCCAGCGGAGAGCTCGCCAGCGCCTTGGCCAGCGAGTCGTCGAACGTGGTCCGAAACGACAGCTCGACGAGCTTCGGCAGGTCGGAGCGGATGAGCAGCGGCATCAAGTGATCGAGCTTGCAGCTCCCCGCGAGGAGCTCGAGCGACAGCGTCTCGAGACGCGGCCACGGCGAACGCACCAGCGGGCCGAGACAGGCAGGGGACACCGAGAGCTGGCGATCCTGGACGTTGATCAGGCCGAAGGTCCGCAACTGAGGGAGGCACGCGACCAGCGGGTCGAGCGACTCGAGCTTGGTATCGCCACCGATCACGAGGTGACGGAGCGTCGGCGGCGACTTGGTGCCGATCACCATGATGGCGTCTGCGAGATCCTTGGCCACCGCATCGTGCTTGGCGTCATCGCCCTCGGCATCGATGTGGATCCGGGTGACGAAGCGACTACCCGGCAACGCGAGCGCCTTCGCGAGCGGCCTGGCCAGCCGACCCGAGATCAGCTCGATGGCACGCACGAAGCCCCAGTGCAGGAGCAGCGAATGCCCGCGCGCGCGCTTGGCGAACGATCCGAGGAGATACTCTTGGTTGTTCGCCGCGAGCCGATCGACCGCCACGTGGTGCTTGTCGCCGAACGGCTTGCCGCGCGCCGCGACCTCGAGGCCGATCAGCCGGCCGCGTGGATCGCCCTGCGACTGCAGCCAGTCGCCGTAGACCTCGTAGGCTGCATCGCCTTCGGGATCCTGCTCGATCGCGCGCTCGAGCTCGGGGTTGCGAGCGTCGAACATTATCGGCGGCGGAGGCAGCGAGGCCTCGGTTGGCAGCGCGGCCTCGACGGGTGGCTTGTAGATCTTGAAGCCCGCGCGCGTTTGTTGGTTCTGCAACACGTTCCATCGCGTGCTCACCATCGCGGCCGTCGCGAGCTGCTCGACCGTGGTCGTGCCCGCTTCCCCGATCTTGCCGGTGGTGATCGTGATCGTCAGGCCATCTTTCGTGATGTCCCAGAACTCGTCGTCTCGTTCGTATCGCGCCATGGTGTCAGCGAGCGCCCAGGACGTTGCGCGCGATCACGATGCGTTGGATCTGCGACGTGCCCTCGTAGATCTGGAGCAGCTTGGCATCTCTCATCAGTTTCTCGACCGGGTACTCCTTGGTGTAGCCGTAGCCGCCGAAGATCTGCACCGCATCGGTGGCGCACCGCATCGCGGCGTCGGCGCCATAGGCCTTCGCGTAGGCGCTGGTGATCGCCGACAGATCGCCCTTGTCGACCTGCCACGCCGCCTTGTGCGTGAGCAGCCGCGTCGCCTCGTACGCGATCGCCATCTCCGCGAGCATGAACTGCACCGCCTGGTGTTGCGCGATCGGCACGCCGAACGTCTTGCGCTCGAGGGCGTACGCCCGGCTCTCCTCGAGCGAGCGCTTGATCACGCCGGCCGCGGTGGCGGCGATCCACGGCCGCGACCGATCGAACGTCTTCATCGCGATCTTGAAGCCTGCGTCCTCGGCGCCGAGCAGCGCGCTCTTCGGGATCTTGCAGTCCTCGAAGATCACATCCGTGGTGTTCGAGGCCCGCTGGCCCATCTTGTCTTCCTTGCGACCGGCCTTGACGCCGGGCGTGTTGGCGTCGACCACGAAGCACGCGATGCCCTTGTGCTTCATCGCCGGATCAAACGTCGCGAGCACCGAGTAGAACCCGGCGACGCCGCCGTTCGTGATCCAGCGCTTCTGGCCGTTCAGCACGTAATCGTCGCCGTGGCGGGTGACCCGCGTGCGCATGCCGGCGACATCGGAGCCGGCGTCTGGCTCGCTGCAGCAATATGCGCAGAACACCAGCTCACTGGTGAGCCGCGACAGGTACTTCTTCTTCTGCTCCTCGGTGCCAGCGATCAGGATCGGCGTGGCGCCGAGCGAGTTCGCCGCCATCGACGTGTTGATGCCCGAGCAGCCGAACGAGACTTCTTCCTGGACCAGGCAGTTGTCGAGGCAGCTACCGCCGAGGCCGCCATACGCCTCGGGGATCTCGACGTTCATCAGGCCGGTCTTCCACGCGCGCTCGAGGATGTCGCGTGGAAACTCGCCGGTCTCGTCGAAGTGCGATGCCTTCGGAATGATCTCTTTGCGCGTGAACTCGCGGGCGGTGACCGCGAGGGCGTTTTGCTCTTCGGTGATGCTGAAGTCCATGGCGGCCGGGACTCTACCAGATGCGGTAGCCTGGGCAGCGTGGGTGAGCAGTTCGGTCCGTGGTACCTCGAATCGCTGATCGCCGTCGGTGGGCTCGGCGAGGTCTGGCGGGCGACATCGAGCGAGCGCCGGTTCGACGGCGTCACGCCGGCGGTCAAGCGGCTGCTCACGCACCTGGTCCGCAACGACGAGTCCCGCGAGCAATTCGCCGTCGAGCAGATGCTGGCGATCAGCCTGCCGCGCCATCCCAACGTCGTGCGCGGCATCGAGCCTGGCGTCGTCGAGGGGCGGCCGTACCTCGCGTTCGAGCTCGCGCCCGGCGTCGATCTTCGACACATCGTGGCGCCACCGCCGACCCCTGGCAACACCGCTCCGATAGCCGTCGCCCTGCCCCGCGAGCGCGCGCTGTCGATCGTGCGCGCCGCGTGCGATGGCGTCGCGCACCTTCACGCGTTCGGCTGGGTCCACGGCGATGTCTGCCCGGGAAATCTGATCGTCGATCGCGCGACAGGAGTCGCGGGTGGAGGGGGGGAGCGAGTTACGCTCGTCGATCTCGGGGTCGCGCGTCGGATCGGTCAGGGCGGCGCGGTGCGCGGCACCCACGCGTACATGGCGCCGGAACAAGTTCAGGGCCATACGTGGACGGAGGCAACCGACGTGTTCTCGCTCGGCGTCGTGCTGTGGGAGCTGGTCTCCGGCAAGCGGCTGTTCCATCGCGGCCCGCCGTGGCTAACGATGTCGGCCGTCGTCGAGGATGACGTGCCGAAGCTCGCCGACTCCGCGCTCGACGCGATCGCACGGGCCGCGCTCGCCAAGGATCCGGCGCAGCGGATTCCGACCGCCGCCGAGCTCGGCGCAAGACTCTGCAACTGATCACTCCCAGAGCGCGACGTAGCGTACCGCCGGCTCGTCGTCATCGCCCTCGTACTCCTCCTCGTGGCGCTGGTCGTCGAGCTTGGCGTTCGGCAACGCCGCGCGGATCTCGTCGCAGTGGTGATCGGACAGCAGATTCCGATCGAGCGAGAGCAACGCCAAATGCTCGAACGCCGGCGCCGCGGTCACCAGGGCCTGCGAGCTGACCAACGTGCTGTGCGACAGATCGAGCGTGCGGAGCTGCGGCAGGAGCTTCGACTCGACGAGCGCCGGGATCAGCTCGTCGATCAGCTCGGTGTTGCAGAGCCCGAGGTGATGCAACGCCGGCAGGCCAACACCGTCGAGGATCTGACGCAATGGCGCGATGGTCCCGATCGCCCCACGCTCCGCGGCGCCGAGCCAGAGCTCGAGCCGCTCGAGCTTCGGCCAGCGCGCGGCAGCGATCGCCTCGATCTCCAACTTCGAGATGCCGCACGATTCGTACTCGAAGACCTTCAGCGACGGCAGCTCGAGCTCGCCGAGCATACCGCCATCGCCGGCGCGAAACCGCAGCACTTCGAGCCGCGGAAAGGCCACCCAGCCATCGAGGCTGCCGAGCGCCGTCCAGCTGATCTCCCACTCGGTCTCGACATCGAACCGGAGCTCGCGCAGAAACGCCGCCTGCTCGGATGCGGCGAGCGCGCGCACGGTCGGCCCCCAGTCGTTATCGCTCGACACCGCGAGGCCGAGCTGGAGCCGCTCGACGAACTGGGCGATCGGCGACGCCATGAACGCCCGGACGTACGCGTCGAACGACGTGTCCTGGGCGTCGGGATCGTTGACCTTGATGCGCGCGCCAGTGAGGAAGCCGTGGCGCCACGACAGCTCCGTCGCGATGTCTTTCCCGTCATCCACCGCGAGGTCACCGAACAGCGCCGCGTGGTGCATGGCGATCAGCCGGTTGGCATCGCGATCCTTGTGATTGCGGCGCAGGGCCGCGAGCTCGCCGCGCACGTCTCCCTGGCCGATCAGCCAGTCGCTGTAGATCTCCCACGGGCCGCGGTCGTCGGGAGACAGCCGGCACTGCAGCTCGAGCTCTGGCGAGCGCGCGAACACGAACGTCGGTTTCGGAGGCGGCGGCTCGTCGGGCGGCGGTGCACCGTCGAACGCGAGCACCTTCTCGATCTCGTCGAGGTCGCTCTCCTCGGCAGCGGACGTCTCGCGATAGCCATCCTCGAGCTGCTGCGCGACGAGCTGCGCGAGCTTCGCACGCGCGGCCTCGGGCGTGCCGCAGTTGCGATCGAGCGTCTTGCGAATGCCGCGGACCTCACCCCAGACCAAACACACAAAGCGATCCTGGAGGTACACCTCCCAGTACAGCGTCCGGCCGGCTCCCGCCTTCTCGAACCGCCGCGACGTCACGGCTAGCCCGCGCGCTTCTTGCCGCCCTTGCCCTTGTTGCCCTGTGCCGGCTTCTTGTCGTCGTCCTGCTTCTTGTCGGGCACGTCGGTCTTGGCGTCGATGTGCTGGGACTTCTGCTCCGACACGACCTCGGCGGACGCGGCCTCCGCGATCGGCCGATCGTCGACGGGCTTGGCGCCGGCAGCTTCGCGCTTCGCCGCGCGTGCCGCGCGTGCTGCCTCGCGCTCCTCGTCGCGGCGCCCCTGGATGTCGAGCTGATTGCGCGCGGCGCGGGCACCGAAGATGAAGCCGAGGAACATCCCGA
>JACCYD010000208.1 GCA_013696695.1 Deltaproteobacteria bacterium
CCATCCACCAGCTCCGCTCGCCGGCCGCGATCTCGTATGCCCACCACGCAGCGACCGCCAGCTGGGCGACGACATCGAACAGAAACAGCGCGCGATGCGTGACGATGCGCGATCCCAGGTACGCGAGCACACTCGATGCCCCCCAGGCCCCGAGCAAGAAATCGAAGCTGACCTTGTCGACGTCGCCCGGCGGCAGCAGCCACGACGGCATGAACCACGGCGTCGCGACCAGCAGCAGCAACGCGCCGGTGATCAAGCTGACGACGCTGAACCGCTTGTCGAGCGCGAGGCGTAGATCCTGAGGCGTCGGTGGGCCGATCCACGCGAGCAGCGCCGCCTTCTGCTCGGGCGTGGTCTTGAGCGACACCTTGGTCTCGAGCGTGACGTTGAGCAGGCCAAAACCGGCGAACGTCTCGACATCGACCCACGTGCGCAGCTTGTCGCGCGTGATCGTCTTCGGTGCGACGCCCGCCGATTCGAACACCCAGCGATCGGGATGCAGCGCGAGCGTCCACGGGCGCTTGTCGCGCGACAGCTCCGTGAGCACGTACGTCACCGGCGCCTGTGGCTCGTCCATCGAAGCTCAGCCCTCGAGGGAATGGTTGCCGCAGCCGGGACACGCGTAATGCGAGCCGCCGCGCTGCTGATTGTCCTGCACGGCCTTCTGGCCCGCGGGCGTCAATGGCCACGGATGCATCGGAGGCCGACCGCGAGTGATCTCGTCGTTGCTGAAGTGGGCGCGACAGTTCGCGCAGCGGATCGCCATCGCCTGGGTATGCCACGGATCTGTGAGCGATGCGTCGTCGCCTTCGGGCATAGAATCGCCCGGTGAAGTTGCTCGTCATCGTGGCCCTGCTCGGTTGCAGCAAGCCGGCCACCAGCCGCGACACTGGCAGCGCGACCCCACCCGCCCCGGTCGTCGAGGATCGCGACGCCAAGCTGTTCGGGCCCACGCCCGCGTCGCTCGGCACCGCGTTCGCCGGCATCACGTTGGGCGGACCGGTGAAAATCGGAGACGCGTCACGCATCGCGAAGGCGATCGGCGACGTCAAGATCGAGCTCGAGCCCGGTCCTCGCGGCATTCGCGCGATCGAGATCGAGCACACCGGCACGTGCGTCGCGCTGCGCGAGCGACTCGCTCGGGCGTGGAAGGCGGCGACCAACCAGGCGTGGCTCGATCCAAAGACTCATCTCCGCGCGTGGTTCGTCGATGCCGAGGGCGACAGCTGTCACCTGCGCTTCGATCGCTACCTCGAGCCCGAAGCCTGGCTCGCGGCGATCCCGATGAACCTGGTCGGCGGCGACAGCAAGCTCCTGCTCGAGCGCCTCGGGCCCGACGCGATGACGGGCGACGACAACATCAAGTGGGTGCAGCCCGGCGTCGGGTACGGCGGCAGCGAGACCACGCTCGAAGCCGATCTCGAAGGCCGCACGATCACCCAGATCACGGCGTCGACCCAGACCGATCCGGCGACCACGAAGGCGATCGCCGCGCTGCTCGCCAAGCGCGCCGGCAGCGAGCCCACGGTCGTCGTCGAGGACAAGACCACCAAGCGCGAGTGGAAGGCGAAGCCGCAGTCGTTGTTCTCGACCGCCGACTACATCTGGGCCGGCAACGATTTCTTCACGCTGTTCGTGAACCGGTAACGCTACTTGAGGACGCCGCGCAGCGCGACCATCAGCATCTCGCTGGCCACCTCGTCGACGGTGGGCGCGTCGGTCTGGTGGATGAGGAGCTCGATCACGCCACGGATCATGCCGAGCATCGCGGCGGCGACCAGCTCGGAGTTACACGGCCGCAGCAGCCCGATCTCGACGCCGGTCTCGAGCGCGCGCTTCAACAGATCTCGGATCTCGGCGAAGAATTGATCGAGGCGCTCGGTGGCCTCGGCATCGGGCGTGTGCCCGGCGGTGATCAGCATCGTGGCGAGCGGCCGATCGCGGACGATGTACTCGAGGGCCGACACGATCTGCTCGCGTAGCTGCACCTGTGGCGGCGCGGCCGCGGTGTCGGTGACATCGATCCGGCGCAGCTTCGCGCGCAGATCGGTCATCGCTTGATCGAGGATCGAATCGAAGACCGCGGCCTTCGACGAGAAGTAGAGATAGAACGTGCCGCGCGCGATCTGCGCGCGCTCGATGATCGCGTGGATCGAGGCGCCGTGATAACCGGCGTCCGCGAACACCACCTTGGCCGAGGCGAGGATCTGGCGGCGGCGCTCCTGTTTCGCGCGCTCGCTGGGATCGACGTTGACCATGATCAGCCGCCGCGGCGCGACTGGTACGCCATGACGGCGCGCTCGAGCCCGTGATAGACGCGGCGCCAGCGCAGCTTTTGATCGACGACCTGGCCCTCGGCGGCATGCGCTTCGATCTCGGTCTCGATCGCGCTCGCGAACTCGGTGTTGTCGGCGTACAGGTTGATCTCGTCGTAGACGCCGTGCGAGAGCGACGTGAAGTTCGCGGAGCCGACATCGCTCCAGCGATGATCGATGACCACCACCTTGCTGTGCACCATGCGGGGCAGCAGCACGATCTTCAGATTTTCGGGCGCGCCGGTGAGCCGGCGAAGTGCGTCGAACGTGGCTCGATTGGTGTTGCCGAGCACGTCGGCGAGCTCCGCGGTGACGACCTTGACCTCGATGCCGCGCTGCACGGCGCGTGCGAGGGCGGCCGTGAACCGCCGATCGGTGAAGTACGCCATCTCGACCGTGATCGACTTCTGCGCGGCGTCGATCAACGCGAGCCGGTGGCTGATCATCGGGCACGACTTGGCGCGATGGACTTCTCGCGAGTGCACGAGGAAGTCGATGCCGCGCGACGGATCGAACTCGTCGTGACCGGCCATCCGCTCCTTGAGGCGCGCGACGTGCTCGGGCCCCTCGGCTTCGACCATGAGATCGATCCAGTCGTGGCAATGGTTATCGCCGATGCCCATCGAGCCGAGCATCAGGTAGCGATCGTCGACGATGTAGACCTTGCTGTGATCGAACCGCTTGCGACTGTGCTCGACGACGATGTTCGGGTGCGCGAGGATCTTCGCGGACAGCGCGTTCGGCCGCTGCTTGAACGAGCCCGGCGCCCGATACACGGCGCCGAGGAACCACGCCTGGAAGCCGCGGATCGCATCGACGCGCTTGTGGAAGAAGCTCTGCTTGTTGCCGCCGGTATACTCGTAGACCGCGGCGATCTTGTCCTTGTGGATCGTGATCTTCGCGCCGCGATCCGCGGCCTCGATCACTGCCTCGCCGAGCTGGTTGCCAGCTTCGTCATCGCGCCACAAGAACGCGCGGATCTCGACCGAGCGCTCGGCGTTGCGCACGCGTTCGATGATCGCCTGGAACGCGAGGTCCCCGGAGCCGAGCACGCGCAGCTTGACGTTCGGCGCGGGGTTCGACGCTGCGTGGAGCTGCACCGGCAGCCCGACCGGCTGCATCTGGTTCGCCCGACGGGCGCGTCGCCGACCACCGAAGAAGGTGGGTCGCCGTGGAACTGCCGCGCGCCGGGTCGCCATGTAGAAGCATTACGGGTAACCCAGTCCGGGTGATCGGTCAATCTTCGGCAGAGCGTGTCATCCCGGAGACTTAGCTACCGGCACACCTACAGCGAGCTTGTCTTAGAGGCGGCCGGCGACGGCGACCATCGGCAGCGCCCCTTCGTCGCCATCCGCGAGCGGCATCGCGAGCCCGAGGTCGCAGTTGACCTTTCGCGAGCCGAACCGGATCCCGAGGAACCCGACGCCACCGCCCTCGCCGCCTTCGTTAGCGAACGCGACCTCGCTGACCAACCGCGTGGTCGCGCGGCCGATCGAGATGCCGCCCGTGAACACCGGGATCGCGTCGTCGTCCTCGGCCATCAGCAACAGGACCCCGGCGGTCGCCATGATCGCGCAGTTGTCCGTGCAGGCGGTCAGCAATCCACCGACGGAAGCGATGCGCTCGTCGCTGCCACCGTCGGAGCCACCGTGGATGGACGCGGTTGCCGCGAGCTGCCAGTTGCGACCGCGGCCGAGCACCTGCTTGATACCTGCGCCGTAGATGGTGAAATCGTCCTCGGCGCCGTATGCATCGGCCCAGATCTCGGTGGTCGAGGTCACGCCGGCCGCGATGCCGACGCCGTTGACCAGGATCGCGCTTCTCCCCGTCAGCTCGACCCGGCCCTCCGGGACGGTGAGCGCGGTGCCGGTCAAGAAGTGGCGGTTCGACGCGACCACGCCGCGCTGCTCCTCGATCGCCGTCAGCGGTCGGACAGGTTGGTCGATCTCCGACGGCACCTCGAGCACCGGAGTCATGCCGGGTGGCGCGACCGGCGGCTCGTCATCCATCGCGGTGGCGATTCGGACCGGATCGGCATGCGCGAGTGCGGGGATCAGGACGAGGACGGCAACGACGCTCTTCATGGCGGCAACGCACAGCAACCGACGTGCCCGCTTCGTTACCCGCTAACACCGCGACTTGCCGTCGCCGCCCCACAGATTCTCGACGCCCTCTGACACCGTGGCCTCTGACGTGCGCGTCGCACGACAGGAATGTCAACGTGCTGGCGTTTCTCCCGTCGACATCGGCCTGTTGCGTCCGGCAACGGGAGCCGACGTTTCCAAGGATCTGCGATGACTTAGAAATGGCGTGAGCCTTGCTCGACGGGGGCGCGTGTGTGAAGTCGAGCTCCGCGGGATCAGCAAGCAGTACGAAGGCGTCGCGCGCCCGGTGATCCCGGACCTCGACCTCCAGATCCCGAGCGGCAAGATGGCCGTCCTGGTCGGCCCCTCCGGCTGCGGCAAGTCGACGACGCTGCGCATGGTCGCCGGTCTCGAAGAGGTCACAACCGGCCAGATCTTCATCGACAAGCGCGACGTCACGAACGTCGCGCCGGCCGAGCGCGACATCGCGATGGTGTTCCAGGGCTACGCGCTCTACCCGCACATGACCGTGTTCGAGAACATGGCGTTCGGGCTTCGCATCAAGCATCTCCCCGACGCCGAGATCAAGACGCGCGTCCACGCCGCTGCCGACTCGCTCGGCCTGACGCCGTACCTCGAGCGTCGTCCCAAGACGTTGTCGGGTGGCCAGCGCCAGCGCGTCGCGATCGGGCGCGCCGTCGTGCGCCAACCGAAGGTGTTCCTGTTCGACGAGCCGCTGTCGAACCTCGACGCCAAGCTCCGCGGTGACATGCGGCGCGAGATCGCGCGCATCCACAGGAGCTCGAATACGACGTCGATGTACGTCACGCACGATCAGATCGAGGCGATGACCCTCGCGGATCAGATCGTCGTGCTCAAGGACGGCGTCATCCAGCAGATCGGATCGCCGGTCGAGATCTACGAGCGCCCGGCGAATCGCTTCGTCGCCGGCTTCTTCGGCACGCCGTCGATGAACTTCTTGATCGCCGATCTCACCATCCGCGGCGGTGATCGACGTAGCGCGAAGGGTAAAGGATTCGAGATCCCGCTCGCCGCAGCTCCCACCCTTCGCAAGGCGAGCGAGCCCGACCAGCTCGTGGTCGGCATTCGCCCCGAGCGGCTGTCGCTGCTGCCGCGCCCGGATCACGTCGCGCTCGAAGGCGCGGTGGATCTGCGCGAGGTGCTCGGCGCCGAGGTCGTGCTGCACATCGCTTCCGCAGCCGGTCCGTTGACGATCCGCACGGATGCCGGCAGCGCGCCACGCACCGGCGACCACGTGCAGGTGTGGCTCGACCCCGCGGCGATCCACGTATTCGACGGCGCCACGGAGCTGCGACTGTGATTCGCGCGCTCGCGATCATGGCTGCCCTCGCCGCGTGCACCGGTCGCAGCGACGGCATCGTGCTGTGGCACTCGTACAACGGTACGGAGCGCGAGGCGCTCGAAGCGTCGGCCGCGCGCTGGAACGCCACGCATTCCGACAAGCCGCTCGAGCTCGTCGGCGTCCCGCACGCGGCGTTCGCCGACAAGCTGACCTCGGCGATCCCGAACGGCAACGGCCCAGATCTATTTATCTACGCGCAGGACCGCCTCGGCGGCTGGGTCGATGCCGGCGTGGTCGAGCCGATCGAGTTCTGGCTCGACGACGCGCGCGTCGATCGGTTCAGCACCGAATCGATCCGCGCGATGGGCTACAAGGAGTCGCTGTGGGGCTTGCCGATGACGGTGAAGTCCCTCGCCCTGTTCTATCGCACCGACCTCGTCACGACGCCGCCGCGCACCACCGACGAGCTGGTCGCGCTCGCACCCGCGATGCGCAAGACGGACGGCTACGCGATCGCGTACGCCAACATCGATCTCTACGGTCACGCACCGTGGCTGTTCGGGTTCGGTGGCCAGATCATGAACGATCGCGGCGAGCTCACTCTCGCGACCCCGCAGGGCGCGCAGGCGATGGAGTTCGCGCGCAAGCTGGTGGCGGAGAAGATCGCGCCCGCGCGCGCCGAAGCTCCGCTCGTCGCATCGCTGTTCAACGACGGCCGGGCCGCCACCGCGATCTCCGGGCCGTGGTTCATCACCGGCATCGACAAGAGCGTGCCGTGGGCGGTGACGTCGCTGCCGATCGTCAGCGCGACCGGCAAGCCCGCCGCACCGTTCCTCGGCGCCGAAGGCGTGCTGATGTCGACGCGCGCGCGCGACAAGGACACCGCGTTCGCGGTCATGGACTGGCTGACCTCGGACGTCTCCGCGATCGAGCGCGCCAAGCTCGCGCGCCAGGTGGTGCCGAACCCGGCGGCGTACAAGGATCC
>JACCYD010000213.1 GCA_013696695.1 Deltaproteobacteria bacterium
TTGTACTTGGTCTGGATCGCCTTGCTCGACTTCGGCAGCGCGAGCAGGGGGCCGAGGAGGTTCGCGAACGTCGCGTCGAGGAGCGAGTTCTCCGGCAGCAGGCCGATCTGCTCGACCTCGAGGCCACGGATCGTGTCCGCCGTCTTGGCGTCGATCACACCGCCGAGGCGACCGTTCTTGAGGACGATCGCGCCGTTCTCCTCGACCACGTCGGCCTGGATGGTGGCGCCGCTGATGCGGAGGTCGAGGTTGATGCCGTCGGTGACCGGGATGTTGACGCTGAAGATCGACGGGCCGGCGTCCATCACGAGCTTGCCGCCCTGCGTGGAGATCACGCCGTCCTTGAACGAGATCGCCGGCTCGTTGCCGACAAACGACAGCGGATCGAGCGGGATGTCGGCGAGGGTAGCGGGATCGAACGGGCTGCACGCGGCTTCCATGCCCACGCGCTCGGTGCGATCGGCGACGCCGTCGCAATCGTTGTCGAAGCCATCGCCGCAGATCTCGGCAGCGCCGAGCTTGATCGTTGCGCCCATTCCGACACGGTCATCGCAATCGCCATCGGCGACCGTCTGACCGTCGCCATCGGCATCGGCGACGTTCGTGGTGTTCGGTGCATCCTGGGCGTCCTCATCGGCGAGGCCATCGCAATCGTCGTCGACGCCGTTGGCATCGACCTCGGTGACACCCGGGTGGATTGCCATGTCGTTATCGTTGCAATCGCCATCCTCGACCAGTGGCTCGTCGCCGTCGGTGTCGACGTCCGGCACGTACTTGCCAAGGTAGATGGCGAACTTCACGCAGCTGTCATCGGCGGCCGCGTCGAGATCGAAGAACTCGAAGGGGATGATGATCGAGTAGTTCTTGAGCGAGTCGTCGATCGAGCCCTTCGCGATGCTGGCGACAGCAGCGAGCTTGTTGTCGGGCTCGCCGTCGTTGTCGAGGTCGAAGCCATCGGCGGCCGTGCCGATCTCGAGCTTGTTGATCACCTGCGGCTGCATGCCCGCAAGCGCCGTGACGCTGGCGCCTTCGCACTCCGGCTTCGGAGGAAACAAGTCGCCGGGCGCGTCGCCATCGCTACCGCACGCGGCGGCGGCAGCAACGAGCATCGAGAATAAAGCGGTGCCCTTGATCATCCTCATCGCGAGGACCTAACCACGTTGGCTCCGGCCCGGTCAACGGTCCTGTTACGATGCCGCCGTGCGTCGGAATCGCCGTTCTGGCCTCGCGATGGCTGTCGTGCTGACGGTCACGTTCGGCGCGATCGCGGCAGCCCATGTCGGCCCCTCGAAGGACGACAACAACCGCTACCTCAAGCTGACCCTCCAGGCGGATCGCATCCGGCTCGCCTATACCGTGTTCTTCGGCGAGGTTCCGGGCGCCAAGCTGCGCGGCAGCATCGACGCCGACCACGACGGCACGATCTCCGAGCCGGAGGCTCAGGCGTTCGGCGACAAGCTCGCCGACGAGGTCGCGGCCGCCATCGACGTCAACGTCGACACCACCCAGGTCCGGGTGCACTGGGAGCAAGTCGTCGTCGGGATGGGCTCCCCGCAGGTGCGCGCGGGGTCGTTCTCGGTCGATCTCGTAACCCAGCTGTGTCTGGGTCCCGGCGCGACGCACGCTCTCGTGCTGCGCGACCGCTTCCGGCTGCTCAACCCCGGCGAAACCGAGGTCAAGCTCGAGGACACCACAGGAATCACCGTTCTTGCCTCGAAGATCGGCACCGCGACGGATCGCGACGTCAAGTTCGTCGGCCCCGGCGGCCCGCTGTCCGATGACGGCGTCCAGCTGTCGTTCGAGGTCACCGCTCGGGCACCCTCTGCGAGCTCCGCGTGCACGGTGCCCGCGCCGAGTGTACCGCCCGCCAGCGGGTTACCGGCGGCGCTGGTGGTGATCAGCGGGGCGGTCGTCGCGTTCGCGCTCGCGCTGATCGTGACGCTGATCAAGCGCCGCAGACGTTAGGCATTCTTGGAGAGCGCGCAGGCGCGACACGGCGTGCAGCTACGCGCAGTCCGAGCAGTGCACGCTACGTACCGCACGGTGCGCCTGGCATGGCCGATGCTGGTTCTTGGCAGCATGAAGATCGCCAAGCTTTCGCTGTGCTCGTTGCTCCTGGCCGCAGCCGCCACGCCGGCACTTGCGGGCCCCGATTTCTCGACGCCTAGCCCGCGCGGCACCGAGCTCACCGCATCGCCCGCGACGCGCGACATGCTGCCGTCGGACGACGTGATCTTCGCGCACGACTCCGCGACGCTCACCGAGAGCGCGCAGGCGCAGCTCGACACCATCGCGCGGTATCTCAGCACGCGCCGCGGCCTGCAGCTGGTCGTCGAGGGC
>JACCYD010000236.1 GCA_013696695.1 Deltaproteobacteria bacterium
CCCCCTGCAGCTTGCCGAGCGCCTTCTCGCCGGAGCTCAGCGCGTCATCGAGCGGGATCAGCTCGATCTCGATCGATTGGATCCAGACGGCCAGCTCCCGCAGCGCGACGCCGGCGGGATGGTTGCCGCGGATCAGGATCTCCTCCTTGGTCGCCCGCAGGCTCGCCACGTTCGCGGCCAGGACGGGCGCGGATTGCCCTGCGAGCTGCGCGTCGAGCGAGGCGAGCTGGGCGCGCAGATGATCGCGCCCGGCGGTCGCCTCGCCGAGGCGGGCCTCGGCCTCGAGTGCCTCGCGCTGTTCGATCGAGAGCTGCGCGTCGCCGACCAGCCCGTAGAGGAAACCGATGACGCCCGAGGAGCGCTCGATGACATCGTTGCGCTCGCGCATCAGCTCGTACGCGAGGTGTTGAACGTGCGCTTCCGCGGCAGTCAGATCGTGCGTGAGGCGCGCTCGCGTCGTGCGCAGGTGCTCGTACCCGGCGAGGGCGCTCACCGCCGCGGCGAGCGCTTGCTCGGCGCGCTGCAGCTCGAGGTCGGTTCGCGTTCCGAGAGAGGCCGGGGACTGAGCAGACATCGCACGCAAGCGTTGCGAGCTTGATGCCAAGCTTGTTGTCACGTTTGGCCGCCGCACCCGGTCCAATCGAAAAGGAGAATAGATATGCGGCGAACACGAACAATCCTCGGGTCAGCACTCGGTCTGATCATTGGCTGCGGTGATAACCAACCGGTGCAGCAGTCAGGTCCCTGCGCGGAGACCGATGGCGAATGCATCTTTCGCCACGACACGTTCGGTGACGAACAGCTATGGACCGACACGCTGCGACTCCACGAGCTCGTCCAGGGGCTGTCGCCGACCAAGGCGCTCGGCGTGGGCCTCAAGGTCGATGCGTCGGCGGTGCCGGCGAACGTCCTCGCGTCCGCGGATCTCGAGGATCCTGCGACCACGGTCGCGTTGATCGAGCTGAACGCCGTCGTCGGCGTGCGCGGCACGGTCGAGGCCGGGCGGATCACGCGGATCGGCATCACGTGTGCGCTCTGTCATTCGACCGTCGACAACGCGGTGGCTCCCGGCATCGGAGCGCGTCTCGATGGCTGGCCGAACCGCGATCTGAATCCCGGCGCGATCATCGCGTTGACGCCGGGCCTCGGAACGATGACCGCAAGCCTCGGCGTCGATCAGGCGACGGCTCGCACGGCGCTCGAGAGCTGGGGTCCGGGCCGCTACGACGCGCGCTTCAACCAGGACACCGAGAGTCATCCGGTGCTGTTGCCGCCCGCGTACGGCCTGGCCGACGTCGCGCTCGAGACGTACACCGGCGAGGGCCCGGTGTCGTACTGGAACGCGTACGTCGCGGTGACCCAGATGGGCGCGCAGGGCACGTTCGTCGACGAGAAGCTCGGCATCGACATCCGGCACGAGCCCGATCGGGTGACGCCGATGTTGCCGGCGCTGCGCGATTATCAGTTCTCGCTGCAGCCACCAGCGCCGCCGGCGGGCAGCTTCGATGTGGCCTCGGCGCAGCGCGGGAAATTAGTGTTCGACGGCGCCGCGGGCTGCGCCACGTGTCACGCCGGGTCGAGCTTCACGGACGCACCGAAGCTCCACGCACCGTCGGAGACCGGGATGTCCACCGACGAAGCGCGCCGCAGTGTCACCGGCATGTACCGGACCACGCCACTGCGCGGTGCCTGGTCACATCCGCCGTACTTCCACGACGGCAGCGCGGCGACGCTGGCCGACGTGGTCACGCACTACAACACCGTGCTGGCGCTCGGGCTCACGGAGCCGCAGCGGGTCGATCTCGAGCACTATCTGCGATCGCTCTGATCACGTCGTCCTCGGTGTCGACATCGAGCGCGCCGCCTGCCCAGTCGATGATGACCACGTCTTCGCTGCGCAGCAGGCGGCCCGCGCCCTGATCGCCGTCGAGCGCGGCGAGCTCGGACCATCGCGCACGATCGAAGATCGCGGGCGCACCGACGATGCCGGTGAATCGCGATGCGACGAGCGCCGCACCGGCGAGCCACGCATCGCGGAGGGCGGTAACGTGCGCGACATCGAGCAGCGGCTGATCGCCGAGCACGATCGCGAGCGCACCGGCCTGGGTAGACTCGGCCCAGCGCACCGCCGCGTGGATCGACGACGCGATGCCGGTCTCCCATGCGGTGTTCTTGATCAGCGT
>JACCYD010000786.1 GCA_013696695.1 Deltaproteobacteria bacterium
ATTCGAACTCGTTCATGGATCCGCCGAAGTCGGCGCTGTCGCATTCGTTCAAGCGCCAGGGCGATCTCGTCGAGAAGGCGCTCAAGGTCTTCCACATCGAGACCGTGCTCAACAACAAGGCGTTCGATGGCCCGCTGTCGTTCCTCACCAAGAACGAGGACGATTTCACCGAGGCCGATCGCCTGAAGTTCCAGGCGATGAAGTGGACGCTCGACAAGCTGCCGTTCGCCGCGCGCCGCGAGATCTTCATGCGGACGCCAGCAGCGTACGAGATGATCGCTTGCTACGCGGGCGCGGTCGATCCGACGCACGACAAGACGGTCGCCAAGCAGAACGAGCAGAACTGCGTGCAGGTCGACGGCGCGGCCGACATCCTGCTGATGGGCATCCCGTACATCTCGCCGTACAACGTCAACAGCAAGGCGCTGAACCCGTTGCTCGTGCAGGTGATGGCGCTCGGCTACTTCTATCACATGTACCGGAACTCGCCGATCCTGCGCGAGGGTGGCGTCCTGATCCTGACGCACCCGTGCAGCGACCGGTTCGATACGGTGCATCACCCGAGCTACATCGAGTTCTTCAACCGGGTCCTCACCGAGACCACGGACTCGTACACGATCCAGACCAAGTACCAGGACGAGCTCGCCTACAACCCGAGCTACATCGAGATGTACCGGCGCGGCAACGCGTACCACGGCAGCCACCCTTGCTACATGTGGTACTGGGGCCAGCGCGGACGCGAGAAGACGTCACGCGTGATCGTCGTCGGTGCTGACAACGCGACGGTGCCGCAGATCATGGGCTGGGAGACCGCGGGCTCCGTCGCCGAAGCGATCGCGATGGCGCGCAGCACGATGGGTCGCAGCGCCCAGATCTCGATGCTCCACCACCCGCCGTACATGATCTGCGACGTGATGTGATGCGGACCTGGTTGCGAGCAAAGCGAGCGGCCGAGCCCAGCGAGGCGTGCAGTCAATGACCGGCAACGGCAAGGAGAGGAACGGGCGCAGCGGGTACCACCTCGATACCGAGGTCGCGTACAGCAATGCCAAGCCGTGGCCCGACGCGAAGGTGGCCGAGCCGCTGCCGCCGCTGCGCGAGCCCGTCACCGGCAAGCCGCGCCTCGACGTCACCGAGATCCTGCGCGGCAAGAACATCCTGGTGATCGGCACGACGGGCTTCGTCGGCAAGGTCGCGCTGTCGATGCTGCTGCATCGCTATCCCGACGTCGCGAAGATCTTCTGCCTCGTGCGCCCGGGCGCCGGTAACACGGCCGACGAGCGGTTCTACAAGAAGGTCGCGTCGTCGGAGGCGTTCGATCCGCTGCGCGATATCCACGGCGCCGGCTACGAGGCGTTCATGCGCTCGAAGATCGTCGCCATCCCCGGCGACATCGGGCGGCCGCTCTGCAACTTCACCGACGAGCAGTTCGCAGAGCTCGCCGCGGCGGGTGGCGTGGATGTCGTGCTCAACAGCGCGGGTCTGGTGTCGTTCGCGCCGTCGCTCGAGAGCGCGCTGCGCATCAACGCGATGGGCGCGAAGAACGTGCTCGACATGGCCCGCAAGTGCGGCGCGCGGCTGGTGCACGTGTCGACGTGTTACGTCGCCGGGCGTCGCGATGGCGATGTCTGGGAGGACGAGCCGGTCGTCGGCTACTTCCCGCGCTCGCAGGCGATCCAGAACGATTACCGCCGCGAGGAAGCAGATCTGCTCGATCGCGACTTCGACGCGCAGGCCGAGATCGAGGACTGCCAGAAGATCATCGATCAGGCGCGCGAGCGCTCGAACGATCGCCAGCACATCTCGCAGTTCCGCGAGAAGGGTGCCGAGAATCTGCGCAAGCAGCGCCGCGATCCCGACGACGAGAACGATCTCAAGCTCGCCGTCGCGCGCGAGCGCAAGATCTGGATGAACGACGTCCTCACCAAGCTCGGCATGGAACGCGCCGAGCACTGGGGCTGGACCAACACGTACACGTATACGAAGTCGCTCGGCGAGCAGCTCATCCTCAGCGATCCCAGCGTGATCTCCACGATCGTGCGCCCCGCGATCGTCGAGTCGAGCGTGCGCTATCCGTTCCCCGGCTGGAACGAAGGCTTCAACACCACCGCGCCGCTGATGTACCTGATGCTCAAGGGCCACCGCTCGGTGCCGATGGGCGAGGACACCGCGCTCGACGTGATCAGCGTCGACTTCATCGCCGCCGGCATGCTGCTCGCCGTGGCAGCGGTGCTCGCCGGCGAGCACGAGCCCATCTACCAGCTCGGTTCGAGCGACTCGAACCGGATCACGAGCAAGCGGCTGACCGAGCTCACCGGCCTCGCGGTGCGGCAGGTCTATCGCGATAAGGCCGACCGCGGCGAGGACAAGCTGCGCTCGAAGCTGCGCGCGCGGCTCGAATCACGCCCGGTGACGTACGAGCACTTCGAGAAGCGGTCGGCGCCGATGATCAAGCGGATCGCCGATCGGTTGATCGACACCATCGACACCAAGCTGCCGACGTGGGGCACGCCGCGGCTCGAGGCGATCGCCGAGCGCGCGCGCGACGAGCTCACCAAGGTGTCGACGTTCACCGGTCAGATCAAAGAGCTGGTCGAGCTGTTCAAGCCGTTCACGACGGATCACGACATCGCGTTCCGCTGCGACAACATGCGTGCGCTGTGGGCGCGGGTGACGCCGATGGATCAGGATCGGCTGCTGTGGGCGCCGCACCTGGTCGACTGGCGCAAGTACTGGCTCGACACCCACTTCCCCGGTCTGCAGAAGTGGACGTTCGACAAGCTCGACGAGGAATTCGGCGCCAAGCCGAAGAGCGTCTACACGTACAAGTCGATCGTCGAGCTGTTCGAGTCGACGGTGAAGCTCAACCGCAACCGGCCGGCGCTGCGCCTGCTGCGCAAGGACGGCGGAGAGCCGATCAGTTACTCGTACGGTCATGTCGGCGAGATGGCGTGGCAGGGCGCGGGCGTGCTGCGGCAGCTCGGCATCAAGAAGGACGATCGCGTGATCGTGATGTCCGAGAACCGCCCGGAGTGGGGCATCTCGTACTTCGCGTGCTTGCTCGCGAGCGCCGCGGTGGTGCCGCTCGATAAAGAGCTGACGCTCGCCGAGGTGTTGAACCTGACGCGGGTGTCGCGCGCGAAGGCGCTCGTGCTGTCACGCAAGGTCGTCGAGCGGCTGGCAGGCGAAGCAGATATTGCGGTGCCGATTGGCCGGGATCTCCCGGCTATACATGGTGGCGAGGGCGAAGGCGATCCCACGGTCGTGTGGTCGCCGGCGCACGGCGCGTTCAACGGCTGGCTCGGGCAGCAGGGCATCGACGCGAAGGTGTTTGCGTTCGACGAGCTGCTCGCGGAGCCGGACGTGTCCGCAGGCGCGGTGCGCCCCGAGGTCAAGGGCGATTCGCTCGCCTCGCTGATCTTCACGTCGGGCACGACGGGCACGCCGAAGGGCGTGATGCTGACGCACAAAAATCTGACCTCGATGGTCAGCAAGCTGTCGTCGCTGTTCGAGCTCTACAAGCACGACAAGCTACTCAGCGTGCTGCCGCTGCACCACACGCTGGAGTTCTCGGCGGGCTTCTTGATGCCGCTGATGCACGGCGCCTCGATCGATTACCTCGAGGAGATCGACGCCGACTCGCTCGCCGCGGCGCTCGAAGACGAAGGCGTCACCGGCATGGTCGGCGTGCCCGCGCTGTGGCAGCTGCTCGAGCGCAAGATCTACAAGAACGTCTCCGACGCGGGCGTCATCGTCGAGAAGGTGTTCGATACGATCATCGACGCCAACCGATCGCTGCGCGACAAGCTGCCGTGGGATTTCGGCGCCGGCAAGGTGCTGTTCTTCCCGGTGCACCGCAAGCTCGGCGGCCGCATGCGCCTGCTGATCAGCGGCGGCAGCGCGTTACCCGCGGACACGTTGAAGGCCTTCCGCGGCCTCGGCTTCAACCTCTACGAGGGCTACGGCATGACGGAATCGTCGCCGGTGCTCACCGTGACCCGGCCCGGCGAGAAGCCGATTCCGGGCTCGGTCGGTCGGGCGCTGCCGGGCATCGACGTTCGCATCGATCAGCCGGATGCCAGCGGCATCGGCGAGATCATCGCGAAGGGCCCGAACGTGATGACGGGCTACTTCGAGAACCCCGAAGCGACCGCGCAGACGATCGTCAACGGCTGGCTGCACACCGGTGACCTCGGCAAGATCGACAGCGATGGCAACGTCTACATCGTCGGCCGCAAGAAGGAGATGATCCTCGGCGCGTCGGGCGAGAACGTGTACCCCGACGAGCTCGAGGAGCTCTACCGCGACAGCAAGTACATCAAGGAGCTGTCGGTCGTCGGCTTGCCGCTCGGATCCGATGACAAGCTCGAGACGGTCGGAGCGTTGATCGTCCCCGATTACGAGCAGACCGGCACGCGCGACGAGATCCGCGAGCATGTCCGCGAGCACGTGCGCAAGGTCAGCAAGACGCTGCCGCTCTACAAGCGCCTCAAGGTCATGCACCTGTGGGATCGCGATCTGCCGAAGACCGCCGCGCGGAAGATCCTGCGCCGCGAGGTGGTCAAGGAGCTGCAGCGGCTCGAGCGTGCGGCGAAGGGCGGCGCGGAGGCCAAGCAGCTCGCGGAGAGCTCCGGTGCGTCGAACGCGTGGCTGATCACGCTGCTCGCGGATGTCTGCCAGAAGAAGCCCGGCACGATCAGCAGCGAGAGCCGGCTCGAGGAGCTCGGCTTCGATTCGTTGATGTTCACCGAGCTCGCGGTCGCGCTCGAGGCGGCCGGCGTCGATCTCCCGGATCCCGCCGAGCTGCAGGGGCTAGAGACCGTCGCCGATGTCGAGAAGCTGGTGGCTCGCCAGGGCGCGAAGGCGCGCATCGAGAAGCCGAAGCGCGATCGCCTCGCGAAGGAGAAGCGCGAGAAGCAATCGGCAGAGGATGCCAAGGGCGACGACGATATCGACGTGCCGTCGCCGATCGTGTCGCTCGGTCGACGCGCGCTGCGCTCGGGCATGAGGGCGCTGTACGAGCGCGTGCTCGAGACCGACATCTACGGTCAGCCACCTCCGTTCGGTGGCTATATCGTCGCGGCGAACCACACATCGCACCTCGACACCGGCCTCGTGAAGTACGCGCTCGGCGAGCAGGGCGATGCCTTGGTCGCGCTCGCGGCGAAGGACTACTTCTTCGACGATCCGTTCCGCCGGATGTACTTCGAGAACTTCACGAACCTGGTGCCGATGGAGCGCCACGGTTCGCTCCGCGAATCGCTGCGCCTCGCCGGAGACGTCATCCGCGATGGCTACATCCTGCTGATCTTCCCCGAAGGCACGCGCTCGGAGACCGGCGTGATGACCGATTTCAAGCCGTCGCTCGGCTACCTCGCGATGTCGAACAAGTGCGGCATCCTGCCGATGTATCTGTCAGGTACGCACGAGGCCATGCCGAAGGGCCGCTACGTCCCGAAGCGCGGCGAGCGCGTCGCGGCGTACCTCGGGCCGTACCTCAGTTACGCGGACGTCGCGCGCCTGGCCGGCGCTGGGCCGCGCAGCGAACAGTATCGGAATATCACCTACAACGTCGAATCCACGATCCGCCGCCTCGCTCCCCGCGAGCAGGAATGGACGCTTGGAGAGGCCGGTACCACGCCGATGGGCGAGTACCTGGCATCCCAAGGAAAGTCTATTGCGTCCGACGAAGAGGAAGCGCGATAACGCTGATCCTGATGTACAAGCCGGACGAAACCGATGACCAGCTCCCGCTCGTGCGCCCCGTCCTGACGGCGAGGCCTGCGCGGCTCGGGCTCCGGGTCAGCGGTGCACGTCCCGGGGATGCGGTTCGCCCGGGTGCCGCACCGGTCGTTGTCGCGCCTGTGCTCGGCCGTCGCCTCGGTCTCCGCGCGAATACCACCACGCTGTCGTCGCTCGCCACGCTGGCTCGCAAGCCGCCGAGCGACGAGGTCGCCTAAGCAATGACCGCCGTGCTCGTCACCGGTGCGACCGGGTTTCTTGGCGAGCATCTGTGTCGTGTCCTGGTCGAGCTAGGACATACGGTTCGTGGCCTCGCGCGCTCGCGGTCGAGCGTCCTGACGGAGCTTGGCATCGAGACCATCCGGGGTGACGTCCTGGACGGTCCCGAGCTCGATCGTGCCCTCGACGGCGTGCACGCGGTGTTTCACCTCGCGGGCGCCGTGTCTCGCGACCCCGACGACGCGCAGCGGATGATGCGCCTCCACGTCGATGGCACGCGGCGCGTCCTCGAGCGGATGGCCGCCGCCGGCGTGAAGCGGATGATCCTGGCGTCGACCAGCGGCACGATCGGCGTGTCGAAGGACGAGGTGATCCTCGACGAGAGCGCGCCGTACGCCGAAGAGATCGTCGCCGGCTGGCCGTACTACGCTTCGAAGATCTACCAGGAGCGTCTCGCATTCGAGCACGGCGAGCGCCTCGGTATCGAGGTCGTCGCCGTCAACCCGAGCCTGCTGCTCGGGCCGGGCGATCGCCGGTTGTCGTCGACGGGCGACGTGCGCAAGTTCATCAAACGCAAGATCCCGGTGGTGCCCGACGGCGGCATCAACTTCGTCGACGCACGCGATGCAGCGCAGGCCACCGCAGCCGCGCTCGACAAGGGCAGGGCGGGCGAGCGCTATCTGCTCGGCGGTCCGAACTGGACGATGAAGGAGTTCTTCGGCCGGCTCGGGCGCGTCGCGAACGTCGCGCCGCCGCGGCTCAAGCTGCCGGCGAAGCTCAACAAGTGGGG
>JACCYD010000278.1 GCA_013696695.1 Deltaproteobacteria bacterium
TGGTAGAGCGTGCGCAGTGCCTGATAGGAGGTGGCGCGACGCTTGTTCTGCTTCAGTACCGCATGGTGCAACGCGATCGTCTGCGCCGCGTGCTTGGGGTCCGCTTCGAGATACAGATCCGCGACGCGTTGCTTGCGCTCGAGGCCGTCGGGATCGAGCTGGATGCCGACCTCGAACGCGACCAGGGCGTCCTCGTGCTGGCCGAGCCGCAGCAGTAGCTCGCCGAGGCGATCCCACAGCCGCAGGCGCTCACCGGGGCGCCCCTCGTGCTCCCGTACCTGCTCGAGGCGGCGGTAGTAAAACTTCACGAGCGACTCGGGTGTATTGCCGTAGAGCAGCTCGAGATCGTCAGCGGCCGCGAACGACATCGGATCGTCCTCGATCGCTTGCTCGAGCATCGCTTGCGAGACGTCGGGATCCTGGAGCTCGTCGCGCGAGATCTGGGCGGATGCGTGGCGATACCGCGCGCGCACCTTCGGATCTTTCTCGGTGTCGATCAGCCGCTGGAGCAAGTCGAGGCTGTAGCTCCAGTCGCCCTCGTCCGCGACCAGCGTGAGCGACTTGGTCAGCAGCATGTGATCGTGCGGCTTGTATGCCAGCGCCTCGCGATACATCTCTCGCGCCGTCGCCCGATCGCCGCGCTCGGCGTAGCGATCGCCGAGCATCGCGAACCGCGAGGCGCGCTCGTCGAGCGGTGCCGTGTTCGCGAGCGAGAGCTGATCCGCGAGCAGTGCGTCGGTGTCGGGCGTCTCGAGCTCGGCTCGCAGCAGCAGGGCAGGGCGATATTCGGGTAGCAACGCGAGCGCGATGTTGGCGTGCCGCGCGGCCTCGGTGACATCGCCGACCTGATGCGCGCAACGCGCGACCCGATAGTGCAGCTCGACGCGAGCAGCGAGTGGAAGTAGATCCTCGTCCTCGAGCGAGCCCTCGAGCATCGGCCGCGCCTGCGCCCACTCCTGGTTGTCGAACAGCAGATCGCCAAGCTGGCGGCGCGCGGCGGTATCGACCGGATCTAGATCGACTGCGCGTGCGAGCGTGATGCGCGCGTTGGTGGATTCGCCGAGCTCGACCGCGACCTTCGAGCGCTGCAGCAAGTAGTGCCGCAGTCGATCGGGATCGCTGGTCGTTCGGCACAGCTCGTCGAGGATCGGCGCCAGCTCGACGAGCGAGCCGGTATCCCAGCACAGCTCCACCAGCGCGACACCCGCCCGATGATTCGTGATGTCGGCGCGCCGGGCGTCGCGATACAGCTCCTTGGCCTCTTCGAAGTCGCCGAGCCCGACGCGTAGATCGGCGGCATCCGCGAGCCAGCGCGAGCGCTCCTTGGTCAGCGCGGGGCGATCCGCGGCGCGCACGTAGAGATCGCTCGCCGCTGCGAGCTCGCCGCGATCGCGAAGCAACAGCGCCAGCCCATCCACGGCCGACGGCAGATCGGGATCGTCTTTGCGCGCGCGCTCGAGCAGCGACTGCGCCTTGTTCCAGTCGTGGTTCTTCGCGATCTCCGCCGCGCGCACCAGCGCGAGCGCGCGCTCCTTGTCGGGACCCGCGGTGCCCACCACCGAGCCGAGTCGTTCGAGCGTGGCGAGCAGCTCTTCCTCGGGAAGGCCGACGCGCACCCCGAGGCGCGCCATGGCCTCGAGCACCGCTGGCTTGTCCGGATCGAGCCGATCGGCCTCTTGATACGCGTCGAACGCACCGGAATCGTCCGTCAGCTCGCGCTCGTAGATCTGCCCGATCTCGCAGAACAGCTCGGCGCGCTCCTGATCGCTCTCGACGTACACCGTGCGCCGGTTGAGCAGATCGATCAGCACCGGCCATTCACCGGTGCTGCGATAGAACACCTCGAGCGCCTCGTTCGCTTCCGGATCGGACGGCGACAGCAGCAGCACGCGCTCGAGACAATCGGCGGCGTAATACACGCGACCGACCTGCTGCCAGGCATTCGCCATGTCGCGCAGCAGGCGCGGTGAATCGTCGTGCGAGATGTCGACCACCGCGGCCATGGTGTCGAGCGGCAGCTCGTTCCAGCGCAGCGTGATCTTGGCGAGCCGCAGCAGCGGATCGAGATCCGCGAACACCGGAGCTGCATCGAACGCCGCCAGCCGCACGACCAGCGCGCGCTCGGCGTCCCCGCGTTGCTCGAGGTTCTCCGCGAGCTCGCGCAAGATCAGCGCGCGCTCCGCGGACTCCTCGGTCGCCTCGGCGCGCTGGAGGTGGAGATCGACGACGCGGTAGGCCTCGGTGTCGAGCGACGAGCTTTGCGCACGCGCAACGCCACGTTCGACTGCCGTGCGCAGCCGGTCTGCGTCGAGCTCCGGGAACTCGTCGACCAAGGCGCGCACCAGCACGTCGACGGAGAACGCCGCGGTGACCTGTCCCCGCATCGGTCACAGGATCACCGGAAACCACGCCAGGCTCAAAGCCGTGGCAGACAAATACGAGCGATTAGTCGGTGCCGGTGACGACGACCTCGCCCGTGGTGGGCGTGCCGTCCCGCGCGTCGACGCGAAGCGTGTAAGTGACCTCGTCCCCGTCGCAATCGCTGTCGACGACCGCGAT
This sequence comes from Deltaproteobacteria bacterium, assembly GCA_013696695.1. Lineage (GTDB taxonomy): Bacteria > Myxococcota_A > Polyangia > Haliangiales > Haliangiaceae > JABFXX01. The sequence continues at coordinate 2,560 of JACCYD010000278.1, forward strand.
CGCCTCGAACGAGGTCGGCGTGCTGCGATAGCCCAGGCGCTGCGCGCTGCCGCCGACGTCGTCGAAGTTGATCGCCTTCCACGCAGGCGAGCTCCAGTCGGGCGAACAGCGCTCGAAACGCTCGCTGCAGCACGAGCCGCGAGGTGCGTTGTCGAACATCGGAAACGTGCCGTGCTCGTAGAGGTGCTGCTTCGCGCTGGTCGCCATCCGTCGCAGATCGCCTCGCACCCAGATCTGATCCATCGACTCGTCGATCGCGCTGGAGACGCGCATCACGGCGACCCACAGCAGGATCGCGCCCACGATCGAGACCAAAGAGATGATGATGCCCGCGAGCGCGAAGCCTTGGCCGTTCAACCGGCCCTTCGACTTCTTGACCTCCGAGTACCCGATCAACGAGAAGATCAGCCCGAGCACGCCACACACGAACGACAGCACGAAGCCGGTGATCGCGAGCCCCGAGGTCTTCTGGAACACGGGTTGGGGCGGAATCGCCGGCATCACCCCACCGATCAGCAGGCTTGCCCCGCAGATCGAGCAGAACGGCGCAGGTGCCGACGGGTGGCCGCACTTCGAGCAGGTCAGCATCGGCCCGATGGTTGCCTCGCGCGCAGGACGGGAGCAACCGCGAACTGCGCGATCAGGGAATGACGGTCTGTTGCGGCGAGATGGTCGACGCGCCGACCGTTGCCGCCGCGCTCCTGAACGT
>JACCYD010000305.1 GCA_013696695.1 Deltaproteobacteria bacterium
TCTCCGTCGCGTGGGGCATCTTCGTCCTGGTGTTCCTGCTCGGGCTCGGCAACGGGCTCGACAACGGGATGAAGAAGAACTTCGCGAAGGACGCCACCAACGGCGTGTGGATGTGGGCGAACAAGACCGCCATCCCCCACGGCGGCTACGACATCGGCCGCCGGATCAAGTTCGAGAACCAGGACTACGATCTCGCGAAGGGCACCCACGGCATCGATCGGATCGCCGGCCGGTTCTTCGCCGGAAACGGCGCCGCCATCGTTCGCCGCAACGACAAGGCGAACAGCTTCGATCTCAATGCCACGCACCCCGACGCGCTCTACCTCGAAGCGCATACGATCGTGCAGGGCCGCTTCATCACGGTCACCGACCTGACGCAGCGGCGGAAGTCGGTCGTGATCGGACGCGTCGTTCAGGACTTCTTGTTCGAGAGCGGCGAGAGCCCGATCGGCCAATGGATCTCGATCAACAACGTGCCGTTCCAGGTCGTCGGCGTGTTCACCGACGAGGGCGGCAACGAGCAGGAGCGCCGGATGTACGTCCCGCTCAGCACGGCGCAGCTCGCATTCAACGGCGAGAACAAGCTCAACATGCTGCAGTTCACGATCGGTGAAGCCGGCCCCGAGGAGGCCCAGGCGATCATCGATACCGTGGTCGGCCAGCTCGCCGACAATCACGACTTCGATCCCACCGACAAGCAGGCGGTGCGCGTCCGCAACAACATCGAGGGCTTCGCGCGATTTCAGAAGCTGTTCTGGATGATCTCGGTGTTCGTCACCGTGATCGGGCTCGGCACGCTCGCAGCCGGCGTGGTCGGCGTGTCGAACATCATGATGATCGCGGTCAAGGAGCGCACCAAGGAGATCGGTGTTCGCAAGGCGCTCGGCGCGACGCCGTTCTCGATCATCGCGATGATCATCCAGGAGGCCGTGTTCCTCACCGCGATCTCCGGGCTCCTCGGGCTGTCCGCCGGCGTCGGCGTGCTCGAGCTCGCGGGCATGGCGGGCAGCGACTTCCTCCACAACCCGAGCGTCGACATCGGCACTGGGATCAAAGCAGCGTTGTTTCTGGTCGCGGCCGGCGCCCTCGCCGGCTACTTCCCCGCCCGCGCCGCCGCGCGCGTCAACCCGATCCACGCGCTCCGGGATCAATAGCGATGTTCGATCTCGATAAGTGGAAAGAGATCTGGGCGACGCTGCGGTCGAACCGGCTTCGCACGTTCCTCACCGCGTTCGGTGTGTTCTGGGGAATCCTGATGCTGATGGCGATGCTCGGCTTCGGCTCGAGCATCAAGTCCGGCAGCGAGAAGCAGATGAAGGGCATGGCCACGAACATGATGTTCGTGTGGGGCCAGGTGACGAGCCAGGCCCACGACGGCCTCCCCCCGGGCCGCAACGTGAAGTTCAACACCGACGACATCGACCTCCTGCGCCGGTTGCCCGCGATCGAGTACCTCGCGCCGCGGCTGTCGCTCGGCGGCTGGCAGAGCACCAATATCGTCTCGTACGAGAGCAAGTCCGGCACGTTCACGATCATGGGCGACTACCCGGAGCTCAAGAAGATCGTCGCGTTTCAGTACGACGCCGGCCGGTTCATCAACGATCGCGACATCACCGACAAGCGCAAGATCGCGGTGATCGGCAAGGCGGTGCGCGAGCAGCTGTTCGGTCCCGAGGACAACCCGATCGGCAAGTACATCAAGGTCGGTGGCGTGTATTTCCAGATCGTCGGCATCACCGGAACGCTGCGCTCCGGGCAGGCGGGCGATCGCGACGCCAACACGATCTTCCTTCCGTTCACGACGATGAGGAACTCGTTCAACCTCGGCAACCGCGTCCACTTCTTCGCGCTGACCGCGAAGCCCGGCACCGATGCCCAGGAGCTCGAGCGCCAGGTCCGCGAGGCGCTGTCGCAACACCACAAGATCGCGCCCACCGACGAGCTCGCGATCGGCTCGTTCAACATGTTCGTGATGTTCGGCAAGATCTCCGGCTTCTTCTTCGTGCTGCAGCTGATCAGCTGGCTGGTCGGCGGCGCGACGCTGTTTGCCGGCGTGGTCGGCGTGTCGAACATCATGCTGATCACGGTCAAGGAGCGCACCAAGGAGATCGGAGTGCGCAAGGCGCTCGGCGCGACGCCGTTCTCGATCATCTCGATGGTGATGAAGGAGTCGATCGTGCTGACCGCGATCGCCGGCTTGCTCGGCATCACCGCGGGCGTCGGCCTGCTGTCCCTGGCCGAGCTGGCGATCGGCCTGATGCCGGATTCACCGCTCGGTCCACCCACGGTCAGTCTGGGGACGGTACTGCAAGCCGTCGCCGTGCTCGTAGTCGCCGGCGCGTTTGCCGGCATCATGCCTGCGTCTCATGCGGCCTCGATCAAACCGATCGAGGCACTGCGAGCTGAGTGAGGTCCGTATGAAGAAAATCATCAGTTGGTTCTTCGGCCTGGTGCTCGTGTTGCTGATCTTGCTCGCGTTCTTCACGCTGTGGCGCAAGTCGCAGGCGAAGACGACGATCTACGAGACCGAGAGCGCCGAGGTCACCGACATCGTCAAGAAGACGGTCGCGACTGGATCGATCGTCCCGCGCAAGGAGGTCGAGGTGAAGCCGAAGGTCACCGGCGTGCTCGCGAAGCTCACCGCGCAGCCCGGCGACGTGGTCAAGGAAGGCGCCCCGCTCGGCACGATCAAGATCGTGCCCGATGCGATGCAGATCAATCAGGCCGAGGCCGGTGTCCGCTCGGCGCAGATCGCGTTCGACGGCGCGAAGCGCGAGCTCGATCGCAACGAGGAGCTTGCCAAGAAGGGCGTCGTCGCCGATGCCGAGCTCCAGAAGTTCCGCACCGAGTTCGCGATGCGCAAGCAGGAGCTCGCGTCCTCGGGATCGAGCCTGCAGCTGGTCAAGGAGGGCGCGACGCGCGGCCAGGGCAAGGAGTCGACGCTGATCGTCACCGCGACCGTCGGTGGCACGATCATCGACGTGCCCGTCAAGGAGGGCAACTCGGTGATCCAGGCGAACAACTTCAACCCCGGCACCACGGTCGCCGTGATCGCCGACATGAGCGACATCATCTTCGAGGGTCGGGTCGACGAGTCGGAGGTTGGCAAGATCAAGGAAGGCTTGAACCTCCAGATCAAGGTCGGCGCGATCGAGAACGAGAAGCTCGAGGGCACGCTCGAGTACATCGCGCCCAAGGGGAAGCTGATCGACGGCGCGATCCAGTTCGAGATCAAGGCGAAGGTCCGCCCGGGCAAGGACTCGAAGATCCGCGCGAACTACAGCGCCAATGCCGACATCGTGCTCGCCGAGAAGAAGCAGGTGCTCGCGATCCGCGAGGCGCTCGTCCAGTACGACAAGGAGCAGCCGTTCGTCGAGATCGAGACGACCCCGCAGACGTTCGTCCGCAAGGACATCAAGCTCGGTCTGTCGGATGGCATCAAGGTCGAGGTGCTCGACAACGGGGTGTCGAAGTCCGACAAGATCAAGATCCCCGACAACGCGGGCCCGGCGAATCCGATGATGGGCTCGGGTGGTCCGGGTGGCGGCAAGAAGCCCGGCGGACCGCCGAAGAAGTAGCGAGGCCGAGGCGAGCCCCGGAGGAGGGGTTGGGTGGCGAGGTGGAGGGGCGAGCGCGCAGTAGCGGGATCTCGCAGTCAGGGTCGACGAACCGCGTCGAGCAGGCGTGCTAGCTTTCGACGCGATGGGATCGGCAGTGCGCCTCGGCGCGATCGATGCGGGCTCGAATGCAATCCGCGTCGTCATCGCGGAGCTGACGCCGACGGATCTGATCCGGATCGAAGCGGAGCGCGTTCCGGTGCGGCTCGGTCACGGTGCGTTCACCCACGGCGAGCTCGACAAGCACACCGTCGATCAGGCGGTCGCCTCGTTCATCCACTTCCGCGAGCGCTTCGACGCCAACGGCGTGACGATCTATCGCGCGGTGGCCACCAGCGCGGTGCGCGGTGCCTCGAACCGAGATGTCCTGCTCCACCGCCTCTATCACGAAGCCGGCATCGAGCTCGAAGTGATCGAGGGCGAGGAAGAGGCGCGGCTGGTGCGCAAGGCCACGATCACCGCGCTCGGCGGCAACACGCTGTCGAAGTCGAACACCGATTCGTCGCTGCGCGCGATCCTCGATCTCGGCGGCGGCAGCCTCGAGGTCAACCTGCGCGACGGCGCGAGCTGGCGCGGCTTCTCACTGCCC
>JACCYD010000350.1 GCA_013696695.1 Deltaproteobacteria bacterium
ATCCTGCACGGTGCCCATGGCAGCGCGGGTCGAGCGGTCGCGAGCGTGTTCCTGCGCGCCGCGTTGCCCGCCGGTGGCGCGTACGTCGGCTATCTGCTGTCGCCGTCGAACAACTCGAAGTTTCGCCACGGCGGCGGCCTGATCGGCTTCATGGGCGGCTACGTGATCGTCACGATCATCGACATCGCGATGGCCGCGAGGTCGACCGAGGGTGCCAGCGCGCGCGTGCTGAGCATCGGCGGCAAGTTCTAGCTAGGTAGGCTCGCGAGCGCGCGCATCCCGAGCGGCGCAGAGCACGTTGATCAGCCGCCGTGTTTGCCGACGGCGACGCCCGCCGGGCGCAGCGTGTCCTCGCCGATCAGATATCCCTCGCGCATGACGTCGATCACCCGACCGTCTTGCGCGCGATCCGTGACGGGCACCAGCGCCACCGCTTCGTGGCGTTGCGGATCGAACTTCTCGCCGAGCGCGGGCGCGTGCGTGACGCCGAACCGGCCGAGCTGCGAGAACAGGCTGCGGCGCACCAGCTCGAGGCCCTGCACCACGTCGGCGGACTCGGCGTGCGTTCGCGCCGCCGCGATCGCGCGATCGAGATCGTCGATCACCGGCAGCAGGCTCTCGAGCAGCTTGCGCGTGCGCTGTTCGAGCTCCTTGGCCGATTCGTTGGCAAGGCGCTTCCGCGCGGCTTCGATCTCGGCGTGCGCTTGGTCCGCGCGGTCGTTCGCGCGCTGGAGCTGGACGTCCTTCTGCGCGAGAAGGTTGGTGAGCTCTTCGATGTCGGACTCGAGGCCGGCGGCATAGTCATCGTCGCTCGCGGCGTGCGCGGGGTCGGTGCCGGTGAGGTCGCCGAGCTCCTTGGCAGCAGCAACGGCATCGAACGCGGGAGGCTCGGGATCGGGAACCATGGGCCGCATGGTATCGGGTAGCGTGAGTCGGTGAGCACGTTCTGGTCGGTCATCGTCGCGTCGGCCGCGCTCGGCGTTATCAACGCGATGTTGCTGGTCTGGGAGCTTCGGGTGGCGTCGACGAGGAGCCGGTCACGACGAGCCCGCTCGGATCCAACATCGGCCCGTGGCGATCGCTTGCTGCACGCGTGCACCGCGACGGCTGGATCGCGCTCTGGAAGTGGTGATCACGCCAGCGGCGCGAGCAGATCGTCGAGCTCGTGCTCGGTGAGCCGGCTCGACGTCGCGCTACCGCGCTCGAGGATCGCATCGGCGAGCATCTGCTTGTGGCGCTGTAGCGATCGCATGCGCTGCTCGACCGAGCCGACCACGATCAGATCGTGCACGAACACCGGCTTGGTCTGACCGATGCGATGCGCGCGATCGGTGGCCTGCGCCTGCGCCGCCGGGTTCCACCACGGGTCGTAGTGGATCACGGTGTCGGCGGTGGTCAGGTTGAGCCCGGCGCCGCCCGCCTTGAGCGAGATCAGGAACACGTCCGCGCGACCCTGCTGGAACGCATCGATCGGCTTCTGGCGATCCGGGGTGTGCCCCGTGAGCGAGACATGGCGAACGCCGCGCTCGAGGAGCGCCTCGGAGATCAGCCCGAGCATGCGCGCGAACTGCGAGAACACCAGGATGCGCCGGCCGTCGGCGATCTGCTGGCCGAGCAGCTCGAGCAAGGTCTCGAGCTTGGCGCTGCCGGTGACGTCGCGCGCGGCGTCGCAGTTGACGAGCCGCGGATCGCAACACACCTGGCGCAGCTTGAGCAGCGCGTCGAGCACTGCGATCGCCGAGCCCGCGAATCCGCGCTCCCGAATGTGGCGACGAACATCCGCGTGCGCGGCGACGCGAATGCTCTCGTAGAGCTCGCGCTGCTTGCCCGACAGCTCGATCGGCTGCACCAGCTGCGTCTTGCGCGGTAGCTCGGGCGCGACCGCATCCTTGGTCCGCCGCAGGATGAACGGTCGCACGCGATCGCGCAGCGCCTGCAAGCGGACGCGATCGGATCTCTCCTCGATCGGGCCGCGGAACTGCAGCGTGAACTCTTCCTTGCTGCCGAGCAGGCCGGGGTTCAAGAAGTCGAACAGCGACCACAGCTCGCCGAGGTGATTCTCGATCGGCGTGCCGGTGAGGCACAGCCGATGGCGTGCATCGAGCCGCCGCACCGCCTCGCTCGCCTGCGCGTTGCAGTTCTTGATCGCATGTGCCTCGTCGAGCACCACCACGTGAAGCGGCACGGTCGCGAGATCGTCGCGATCGCGAGCGACCATCGGATACGTCGTCACGATGACGTCGTGCGAGCCGAGCGCCGCTCGCCGATCGTGGCGCTCGGCGCCGTGATGCACCGCGACGCTCAGCGA
>JACCYD010000793.1 GCA_013696695.1 Deltaproteobacteria bacterium
GTCGAGGACGCCCCGACGGGTGGCAGCGTGTTCCGCGTGTTCGTGCCGAGCAGCGCGAACTAGCCCTCTTCCATGGGCATGTAGCCGCCGTAGCCGTAGCCACCGTACGCGCCGCGCGGACCGGCCAGCTTGGTGACGCGCTCCTCGGTGGCGTCGTCGAGATCGGTGCCGCGACCGCGCAGCTGGCCGGCGGCCGACATCTTGAGCTCGTCCTTCACCGACGGGTCGTTGAGGATCTGGATCAGCGTCTGATCGACCTCGGGGCCGCCGTTGTAGCTGGAGTTGATCGCGGTCTGCGCGACGAGTGGATCGGCGTCGCGCATCAACCGCGCGAGCTGCTGGCCCGCGCGCGGGTCGTCCATGCCGGAGAGGCCGCCGATCGCGGCGATCTTGTCCTCGGCTTTGCCGTTCGCGGCGGCGTCGAGGATCGCCTGTTGTGCGGCGTCGGAGCCGACCTGCCCGAGCGTCGCGAGCGCGGTGGCGCGAACCTTCGGATCGGGATCGCGAGCGAGCCGCACCAGCATCTCGGTCGAGCGCTCGTCGGGGTTGTTCGCGAGGTTCGAGATCGCGGCCATTCGCACCGCCGGCTCCTTCGAATCGAGGGCGCGCTCGAGCAGGCGCCGCGCCTCGCTGCTGCCGTTCGCCGCCAGGGCGTAGATCACCGAGCTCGCCGCTGCGGCATCCTTGCCCGACAGCACCTCGTCGGCGAGGCGTAGCCCCTCGGGGGCGCCGGCATTGATCAGCTGGTGCATGACCTGGAGCCGCAGCGCGGGGTTGTCGCGCGACGCCGCGAGCAGCGCCGTCTTCACCGAGTCGGTCATCGCCTGCTGGCCGAGCGCAGCGGCGGCGGCCGTCGACAGCTGCTTGTCGCTGCCCTGCAACGCGGTGATCAAGGTCTGGCGCGCCTGCTCGGTCCCGATCCTGCCGAGCACGCTCGCCGCATACGTCGATTCATCGCGGCGGCCGGAGAACAGCGAATCGGCGAGGAGCGCCTCGAGCACCGGATCGCTCGGGCGGCGCTGCGAGAGCATCTCGAGCGCCTGGATCCGCGTGTGGCCGCGCGCCTTGCCGGCGATGTCGATCAGCGCATCCCATGCCTTCGGCGAGCCCGCATCGGCGAGCAGCCGCATCGCTTCCTGCTTCTCGTTGCGCGAGCCCTTGCTCGCCATGTCGATGGCGATCTTCAGCGCTTCCTCGTTGCCAGACTTGAGCAGCCGGGGCAGCGCCTGACGGCGCGCTGCGCTCGAGCCTTCCTTCAGCACCTTGAGCAGCGCGGCGTCGACGTCTTCGCCTTCGAGCAACGCGAGGTGGTTCAGCGCACCCGTGATCTGCGCGCGATCGGACAGCGCCGAGGCGATCAAGAGGTCGCGCGCCTCGGCACCTCCGATGCCTGCGAGCGCCGCGGCCGCCGCCATCGCCGCCTGGCGATCGCCCTGCTCGAGGATCTCGCCGAGCATCACGATCGCCTTGCTGCCACCGATCTGTCCGATCGAATTCACCGCCGACCAGCGGCCGTTCTGGTGGCCGTGCAACGCGGCATCGCGCAGCGCCGGCAGCGCCTGCTCGCCGCCCTTGCCGAGCGCACCGAGGGCCGCCATCACCAACTGTGGATCGCCGGCCTTGACGATCCGCGTGAGCCGATCGACGAGGTCGGAATCGACGCTCTGGATCGCGGTGATCGCGGCGGCCGCGACGCGGGCATCAGGCGCATCGATCAGCGAACGCAGGGTCGATTTCGCTTCGCCCGATTCGACCGTGCCGAGCGCGTGGACTGCCGCGGTCGCGACGATCACATCGGGCTTGTTCGCGAGCTCGATCAGCACGGTGGTTGCCTTGTCGCTGCCGACCGTGCCGAGCGCTGCGATCGCGACGCCCTGGGCGGTATCTCCGGACTTGGTGGCGAGCTCGACCAGCGTGCTCTCGGCCTGCTTGGTCTGGGTGGTGCCGAGCGCGGTGATCGCCGCGTAGCGAACCATCGGTCGATCATCGTGGGTGCGCTCGACCAGCACATCGACCGCGTGCTCGGTGCCGATCCTTCCGATCGCGTACAGGATCGCTTCGGGAACGCCGCGGCGACCATCCGCGAGCAGCGGCTGGACGCCGCGGATCGAGGCGTCGTCACCCACCATGCCGAGCTTCTCGGCGAGCACCTGGACATCCTTCACCGACTTTGCCGACAGCAGCTGGTCCACCAGCTCGGTCTTCGAGATCCCCGCGAGCTCCGCGCTGACCCGGAGCGGGCGGCGGAACTGGGACGGGAGGGTGCCATCGCGGTGGGTCGACGCCTGGGCCGCCGGCGTGTCGTCGGACGGACCGCGCAGAAACAGCGCGTAGCCAGCGATCGCGGCGAACAGACCAGAAGCGACTTTCCAGCGGGTAACCGAGGTCATGGGACTCCTCTAGAGGACAAGGGCTCGAAACGTGTGTGTCAAACGAACGCGATTTGGTATCGATCCATTCGACGCAGACCCCGACTTCTCGTCGTCAGGGCCCTGTAAGACCGGCGGTTGGTCACACCGCGGCGAGATCCCGGAATAATTGTCGCGCGACTCGAAAGCACAGCGGGCGCCCGCGCACGTGCGTCGCAACCGGGAAAGAAAATCATTCTCGCGAGCCGCCGCCTCGATTGACGGCGACAGTCAGGTTTGTAGACTGGGTCCATGTTGACGCCCCAGCAGACCGAGGAGATTCGAGGACTGCTCCAGGCAGATCTCAACCGCCTGGGGACCCACGCCCAGTCGGCGCTCGAGTTCACGATGGATCGGGACCGGGACCGGATCGGCCGCGACTCGATGGACGAGGCCACCGAGGAGGAAACCTACTCCACGCAGCTCCGGCTGCACGACCGGGAGAACTTCCTGCTGGCCAAGATCCGCGAGGCCATCACACGCCTGGACGCCGGCACCCTCGACGAATGCGAGGAATGCAGCGAGCCCATCGGCTACAAGCGGCTGATGGCCCGCCCGGTCACCACGCTGTGTTTCGAGTGCAAATCGGCCCGCGAGCAGGTCGAAGCCGACGAACGCCCCGAGTAACGCCAGCGATGTCGGCCCGGCCTGGCCGACTTTGCTACCCGTCGGGAATCTCTGTTAGACTCGCTCGGTCCGGGGATGCGCGACCGCTACACGATCACCGAGCGTCTCGACCATGGCGGCATGGCAGAGGTGTTTCGCGGCGTCGCGGAGTCGATGGAAGGGTTCAAGAAGAACGTTGCGATCAAACGCATCCTTCCGAACCTGACCAAGAACCAGAAGTTCGTCTCGATGTTCCTCGACGAGGCGCGGCTCTCGCTGTTCCTCCAGCACGCGAACATCGTCCAGGTCTTCGATATATCGAGGACGCCGGACAACGCCTACTTCCTGGTGATGGAGTTCGTCGACGGGTGCAACCTGAAGGCACTCATCGAACGCCAGAAGCAGAAGAACAAGCGGATCGAGGTCGCCCACACGATCTACTTGATGATCGAGGCCTGCAAGGCGCTCCAGTACGCCCATAGCCTCGAGCACCCGGAGACCAACGAGCCGCTCGGCATCGTCCACCGCGACATCTCGCCGCCCAACATCCTGATGTCCAAGAACGGCGAGGTGAAGATCGTCGATTTCGGGCTCGCGAAGGCGACCAGTCAGATCGAGTCGACCGACCCGGGCGTGGTGAAGGGCAAGTTCAGCTACCTGTCCCCCGAGGCCGCCAGCGGGCTCGAGGTCGACAGCCGCGCCGACGTGTTCGCCGTCGGCATCATCATGTGGGAGCTGCTGACCTCGCGCCGGCTGTTCTACGGCGACACCGATTACCAGACCGTCGAGCTGGTCCGGCAGGCGCGCGTCCCGTCGATCGCCGCGCTCAACCCGGAGATCGAGCCGGACCTCGAGGAGGTCGTTCGCCGCGCCCTCGCGAAGGATCCCGAGGAGCGCTACCAGAGCGCCAACGACCTCGGCGACGCCCTCGCCCAGTATCTGTTCTCGCGCGGCAGCAGGATGAAGGTCACTGCTCGCGACATCGCCAACCTGGTCAAAGACACCCAGGTCGAGATGATGCGCAAGCGCTCGGCGGAGCCGAAAGAATCGAACCTGATCGATGCGCTGATCCTCGACGAGATGAAGAAGATGACGTCGCTCGTCGAGGGCGAAGGCGGCGCGCAGCAAGGCGGCGGTGGCCCGAACGAAGGGTCGATGAGCCTCGACCCGAGCACGTTCGTCAACACGTCGAACTGGACGAGCGAGCTCGGCTTGCAAGCGCTCACGCCCGTCGTGCAGACGCCCACCGGCAAGCGCACCGCGAGCCCGAGTCGCCCGCCACCGAACAAGAAGCCGGGCGCGCAGGGTGGCGATGTCGAATCGCTCGAGCAGATGCTCGAGCCCGAGCGCACCGGCGTTCACAAGAAGGGTGAGGGCAAGCCGCCCTGGGCCCTGATCATCATCGTGATGTTCCTGCTCGCAGCGGGTGCCGCCGTCGCGGTGTTCGTCGCGATGGGCTAACGCAGGCCCTGCAGGACCTTTAGCTGCTCGCTATTCGGCGCCATCGCGCCGACCTTCGTGAGCATCTCGCCGAGCAGCTTGCTGTTGCGCTGGGCGTGGGCCGCGCGGCCCATCATCATGTACGCGTCGACGTTATCGGGGTTGTACTGGACCGCGAGCTTCGCGCGATCGGCAGCCTTCGCGGCCTCCTTGCGACCGAGAAGGATGTCGACGAGGTAGACGTAGGCCTCGTACAGCGTCGGGTCGAGCGTGGTCGCGAGGTCGAGCAGGAGCAGCGCTTCCGGATCGTTCTGGCTGTGATACGCGACGATCGCCAGGCCGAGCTGCGCCTGCGCGCGCCGACGCGGCGGCGCAGTCTGGCCGAGCGCCTCCTTGGCCTCCGAGTACGCCTTGCGCGCTTCCTCGCCCTTGACCAGCAGCTTGCCAGCGAGGAGCTTGGCCTCGGGGCCGTCCTTGAAGCGCGTCTTCGCGAGCGAGCTCACCTTGTCGGCGAGCTCCTTGAACTTGGGCGGGTCGGCGGCGACCACCTCGGCCGAGAGGAAGAACGTCTCGAGGTCATCGCCGCAGTTGTCGAGCGCCTTGCCGAGCTGCAAGGCGGCGCCCGGCGTGTCGCCCTTGCGCAGCGCCAGCCGGCCGCGCTCGCGGTCGTATTTCCAGCGCGGCGTCTTCTTCGCTTCGGGGTCGCTCTTGTCGGCCTGATCGAGAAGGTCGGCCCCGCCCGCGTGGTCGCCGACCAGCATGTGCGCGCGCGCCGCCTCGAGCAGGAGGTCCGGTGGATCGCTTTTCGAGCCCTTGAGTAGCTCGTCGAACATCTCGCGACCGCCCTTGTCCTCGCCGAACTCGATCAAGAACTTCGCGGTCTCGACCTGGATCTCGCGGCTCCCCGTGGCCGCGATGACCTTGGTGTAGAGCGGCTTCGCCGCGCTGTCACCACTGTCGCGAAGCAGCCGTGCGAGCTCGAGCTGCGCACGCGACAGATCGATGCTCGGCGGCCCCGCCACGACGGGCTCGAGGAGCTCCTTCGCTTCCTTGATGTCTTCCTTCTTGCCACTCGCGCGCAGGATCGCGGCCCACACGGTGGTGACCGCCGGCGTGGGCGCGCTCTGGAAGCGCGAGCGCACGCGGGTGCGCGCCGCCTCGGCATCGCCACCGGCGAGATCCGCCCAGGCGCGGTCGACGAGCGCGGGCTCGAGCTTCTTGTTCGAGCGCTCGATCGCCTTGTCCAGGTCATCCTTTGCCCCTGCGACGTCGCCCACGGCGAGCTTCGCGCGGCCCCGGAGCGCGAGCGGCCTGGCGAGCTTGTCGATGTCCGGGATCTTCGACAGCACGTCGATCGCGTCCTGTGGCTTGCCCTGCACGAGCATCAGCTGCGCGAGCGACATCCGCGCCCGCCGGCTGGTGACCCAGCCCGTCAGCGTGCGATCCGCGGCGGCACGGGCATTCGTGAAATCGAGCGTGAAGAACATCGTCTCGATCACCTGCTCGGCGAACCGCTGATCGTCGAGCCCGACCTCGAGCGCGGCACGCAGCGCATTCGCCGGCGGCTTCTGAGTCGCGTGCTCGAGCTCGGCGAGCGCGAGGTATGCGGACCCGACCTGCGTCAGCGATACGCCGCGCGGCTGATCGTTGAGGGCCTTGCCGCCCTCGACGCTGATCTTCTCGAGCAGCTTGCGGAGCTCCTGCGCCTTCGCCCCGATCTGCCCGCTCGCGACCAGGATGCGCACGCGCTGGATCGTGATCGCCGGATGCTCGATCGTGATCGCACCGAGCTCGATGCCGCTCGCCTGGATCTCGCGCGTGGTGTCGACATCGAACGCGTCGTACCAGGCCTTGATGCGCTGGGGCTCGATCGCCGCGAGTGCGGCGGCCCAATCGGTGTTCTCGAAGTGCGCGCGCGCCAGCGCGGTGCGATAGAGCGGACGGCCTTCCTTGTCGACCGCGGCCTGCAGATGCTTGGCGGCGGCCACCGGATCGCCGGCGAGGAGCTCCGCCTGCCCGGTGACGTAGAGCGCGGCGGCGTCGTCGGCGCCCAGCTTGGTCGCGCGCCCGGCGGCCTCGAGCGCCGCCTTCGCATCGTTGTTCGCGAGCGCGAGATAGGCCGCGGCGAGCTCGCCGTCGAGCCCGCCCTGCCCGGCCAGAGTTTCGATCGCGGTCTTCGCCTCGGGAACACCATCACCGAACTCGTAGGCGATCAACGCGCGGGTGCGCGCGAGCGCGGCGCGGTTATCGGCGGTGGGCGACGCTTGAGCGATGCCGGCGAGCCGATCGCGCGAGCGCACCATGCCCTTCCAGGTGTCGGCCTTCGCGAGACCGAGCGCGACCTCCTGCGTGTCCGCGATCTTCTTTTCGAGGCGCATCGCGCGGAACTTGAAGCCGACCACCACGCCGCCCGCGATCACGAGCCCGCCGATCAGCAGCCAGATGAAGATCTGTAGCTTGCTGCGCCCCTTGCGCATGCCGGTCTTCAGCGCGCGCGCCGACGACTGACTCTGCTCGGACCCCGATGGCAGCGATTGCGCCGCCGAAGGCTCGAGCATCGACGCGATGTTCCCGTCGACTGGCGGAGGACGAATCGTCACCTCCTCGGCCATCGGACTCTGGTAGCCGCCCCACTGGTTGGACGGCGTGATCGCCATCGTCGGGTGACCCGCGGCGGCGTGCGGCTGCGGCATCATCTGCTGCTGCGGCATCGGCTGCTGCGGCATCATCTGCTGGTGCGGCATCATCTGCTGGTGCGGCATCATCTGCGGCGGCGGATTCATCATGCCGGGCGGCGGCAAGCCGAGCGCCGTCCGCTCCATGCCTGGCATCGGCGGTGGAGGCTGGGCGGCCATCGTCGGCAACGCCGCCGCGATCGGACCGCCCGGGTTTCCGCGCACCGTCATGCTCGGCTGCGCGCGGCCGACCTCCAGGACGTGCGGCGCGTTCGCGATCAGCTGCGCGAGATGCGGCGGCGGCGCGACGGCGGGTGCCGCTTGCGTCGGGCGCGAGGCATTCGGATTGTTCTGGAAGTCGAGCGGACCCGACGGCTGGTTGATCGCATTTCGCACGCGCGTGCTCGGGCCCGGCTTGCGGTCCGGGCTCTCGACCTCG
>JACCYD010000353.1 GCA_013696695.1 Deltaproteobacteria bacterium
CGCCCAGCCCGTCGAGGAACGGCTTGGTGACCAGCTCGAAGCTGACCGTGGTGCCGATCGTCGATGCGAACGCGATGTCGAGCACGACGACCCGGCCGTGGAGCTTCTCCGCCTTCGGCAACACCCGGGGCGACGCGAAGTACAGCTGCGGCAGAGGCGGCACGTTTGCCCGAGAGTACCGTTTCTATTCGTCGTGGTACGGCATGATCATGCCCATCCGCATCGGCCGCTCGCGCTCCTGCTCGAGATCGTGAGGCCGCCGGATCGCGACGATGTCGACCGCGACGCAGTTGCCGATCTGCGCGTGCGTGCGCGCCTCGCCGACCGTGGCGCAGTAATACACGCGCTTGCGACACGCGCCGCAGAATCGCTCGCCGGATTTCTCGGTCGCCGACAGCGAGCCCCAGTCCTTCGGACACTCGAGCTCGAAGCCGAGCGAGCAATTTTCGATCACCGGCCGCGCGACCTTGCGTCGCCACCCCGGATCGATGTGCTTGGACAGCTCCCACAGTCGCTTGGAGAGCGTGCTGAAGTCGTTGTCTCCCTGGTTCGGGATCGCTTCCTGGATGCGAAGGAACTCGGCGCGCGTCACGTCGCCCTGCCCCTCGAGCCAATCGGCGTAGACCAACCGGCTGCCCTCCTCGTGCTGCGCGACGCCCGACAGCAGCCGGAGCTCGGTGGCATCGACCTCGAGCGTGTCGTCATCCTCGAACGGGTCCTCGTCGATGCGGAACTGCAGCGTGAAGTCGCCGACGATGACCTTGTCGTCTTCGCTGATCACCAGCGGCGACGTCAGCTTCCGACCGTTGACGTAGGTGCCGTTGGTGCTCTTGAGATCGACGATGATCAGCTTGCCGTCTTTGACCACCAGGCGCGCGTGGCGCTTCGTGACGTTGCCGACCGGCAACATGACATCGTTGCCCTCGACGCGGCCGATCGTGACCTCGGGCCCGTCGAATACGGCTTCGCGCACCTCGTCGCGAGACCTGATCTTCACCCTGACAGGCACAGCGAGTCAGGGTAGCAGCCGGATCACTTGGGACAATGCAGGGTCGCGGTCCAGCCATCGTGTAGGTAGACCTGCCGCACCGTCCCTCGATCACCGCACTGCGCCGCACCCGGGCTGATCAAGCACAGCGTGCGCTCGCCACCGTCGGTGACCAACGCACTGCGCCGGCGCGGTGCGACCTGACCGAGCAACGTGCCGTCGACCCACACATCGACGACATCCGGGCAGGCCGTGTTGTCGACGTAAAACGTCGCGCGCGCCTTGGGGCGAGGTGGTTGGACCTGCGGCTTCGGATCGGGCTTGTCGGTCTGGATGATCCGATAGCGCTCGGGGTCCGCCACCGCGGCGGCGAGCAGCTTGTCGGAGCAGCCGGCGAACCGCAACTCGGGCACGACGCCGCGCATCCACTCGGCACGCAGCTCGCCGACATCCGCGAGTGCGGTGCGGAAGCCTTTCCCAGCTGCCGTCACCTGCGTTCGCGCATTCGGCAACAGCGCGGCGGTCGCGCCGATCTCGTCGTGGCGTGCGATGAATCGGGCCGACACCTCGAGCTCGCCGCCGAGCCGCTCGTAGCGCCGCAGCTCGGTCTGCGCCATCGACCACAGCGGCGCGACGCGATCGATCGGACACGTACGGACTTGAGGGTTCTTCCCCGGTGCGAGCGGCCCCTTGCCGAACGCGGCGAGCAGCTTGAGGAACTGCGTCTGGAAGCTCGCGCGCGTCGTCGCCATCGTGCGAGCCGTGCCCGCGTAACGATCGAGCACGGTGACGATCGCCTTCGCATCGCCCCACGGCCGCACCAGCTCCGGCGTGAACACCAGGGGGACCGCACCGCCGGCATCGAGCTGGGCGAGCGCGGTGCGCGCCGAGGCCAGCGCGGGATCGAGGGCGATCGCGCGCGCGAAGCGCTCGCGCGCGGTCTTGCGGTCATCGGCGAGCGTGTGCGCGATGCCCGAGAGATAGAGCAGCTGCGCGTCGTTCGGCCACGTCGCGAACGTGCGATCGAGCTGCTTGATCGCGGTGTCGTGATC
>JACCYD010000364.1 GCA_013696695.1 Deltaproteobacteria bacterium
GAAATGCAGCGGGGCGCCGACCAGCGGGAAAGCATGCGCGACCCGCCACATCCGGCCGGGATGGATCTCGACGAGCTGTTGGGGTGACGTCGCCATGGCCCACTCGGCGCCGGTCGGCAGCAAGTACGCGAGCGCGTGATCGGCCGTCGCGAGCCCGCGTGCGACCTCGAGATCGCGCGCGGCGCGCTCGGGGTCGCGCGCGCGCCACACCCACGCCGAGAACAGGTGCGCCGGAAACGCCGTGCCGTGACTCGCGACCAGGCGCCGCGCGGTGTCGATCAGATCGACCCGGATCAGATCCGGCTGCGTGATGCCCCAGGCGATTCGCTGCGCGAGCTGGAAGAACGTGTTCGGCGCGCCGCCGAGCTGGTCGACGAGCCGCCACTCGTCTGCCGTGTCCTTGCCGAGGAGATGGATCGATCTCATGCGTTGGTCGGGCCGCGGCCGGTGATCACGCCGATCGAGACGCGATCGGGATCGATTCTCTGCTTGACCAGCAGGAACGTGTTCATCGAGCCCTTGCCTTTGATCTCGATCGGCCCGCGCGGCTCGAGCTCGAACTGACTCTCGAGCAGCTTGAACGTGGTCTCGGTGACCTGGATGCGGCCAGGGATGCCCGTCGATTCCATGCGGCTCGCCGTGTTCACGGTGTCACCCCATAGATCGTAGATGAACTTCTTGGTGCCGATCACGCCGGCGACCACCGACCCGGTGTGAATTCCGATCCGGATCGACAGCGGAGTCCCGGTGCGCTTCGCATACGCGTCGATGCCTGCGATCATGTCGATCGCCATGTGCGCGATCGCGGTGGCGTGATCCGCGATCGGTTGCGGGATGCCTGCGACCACCATGTACGCGTCACCGATCGTCTTGATCTTCTCGAGGCCGTGCTGCTCGGCGAGCTTGTCGAACATGCTGAACAGCTCGTTGAGCATCGTCACCAGGGCCTCGGGCGTGGTGCGCGACGACAGCGACGTGAAGCCCGCGAGGTCGGCGAACATCACGCTCACGGCATCGAACCGATCGACGATCAGGCTCTCGCCACGCTTGAGGCGATCTGCGATCGGCCCCGGCAGCACGTTGAGCAACAACCGCTCCGATGTCGCCTTCTCCTCGGTGAGCTCCGCCGTGCGCTGCTTGACCAGGTCCTCGAGGTTCTCGCTGTGGAGCTGGATGGTGTCGGCCATCGCGTTGAAGTTCTTGCCGAGTTGACCGATCTCGTCCTTCGAGCGCACCTGCGTCCGCGCCGCGAAGTCCTTGTCGGCGAACCGGCGCACGGTATCGGTCAGCGCGAGGATCGAGCGCGTGAGGACGGTGCCCATGCCGATCGACACCAGCAGGGCGAGCGCGATCACCGCGAGCGACAGCTTGATCGCCAGACCACCGGCGTCGTCGAGCACGGCGCGCATCTTCGCGTCGGAGATGTCGACGCCGAGGATACCGAGGCAGTTGCCCTTGTCGTCGCGCAGCGGCTTGCCATCGATATCCGACAGCGGGATGTACGCGGACACCGAGGTCAGATCGAAGTCCTCGTCGTAGACGAAGTCAGGCTCGAGCTGCGACGAGCACTCGGCGAGCGCCTGCTTGAGCAGCGGGATGTCCTCGACCTCGTACGCCTGATCGAAGTGAGAGATGTCCTCGTGTTCGCCAAGCTTCTCGCCGCGCGCGAGCTTGGCGCGCAGATCGAGCACGTCGGCATCGACGACGAACTTCAGCTTGTCCGGATCATCGGTGGGCGCGAGCAAGTAGGCGAAGTGGATCAGTTTCGGCTCGGTCGCACGGATCATCTTCAGCTGGTCGGAGATCTGCTTGTAGTCGGCGGAGTGCTCGACCTCGCCGATCTTGATCTCGTCCTCGCCGACACCGCGCTTCGCCAGCAAGCGCTGATAGGCGGCGAGATCGATCGCGTGGCGGCCGACCTGCGTCACGTCGCGCAGGCGATCGCGATACTCGGCCGTCAGCTGCCGCTCGACGAAGCGATACAGAAATAGCGCGAGCAGAACGCTGAGCAGCGAGCTGACCCCGAAAAACGCGATGGTGAGCTTGCGTCTGAGCCGCACGTCCCCGGCGGAACGTAGCACCCGGCGGAACCCCGATTCTCGACGGTGGTTCCCAAATGACCGGAGCCTCGAAACTCCGTTGTTGACGCCGTCTCGGACCCGTCCTAGGGTCCGCCGCGAGTCACGGGGAACCACAACACATAACGATCGATCGAACGATCACGACACTGGGGTTTTAGGATGCCTGAGCACACGATCCCCGAGTCCCTCATCGAGCAGATCCGGACGGGCAAAGCAGCGCTCGTCGTCGGTGCGGGAATCGGCGTACCTAGCTGGAAGCAACTGTTGGAGCGCCTCACAAAGGCACTCGAGACGCGCGGGCGTGAAGGCGACGACGCCGCCACCCGCGACGTCGAGAAGCTCCTCCACAAAGGCAGCCTCGTGCGCGCCGTCGGGTTCCTTGCCCGCGCGCTCGGCGAGGATACCTGCGACAAGATCGTCGAGGAGATGTGGGCGGCCCCGGCCGAGACCCCGGTGCTCCCGAAGGTTTTGGCGACGCTTCCGTTCCGCCACGTCTGGACGACGTTCCCCGGCGATGTGCTCGAGCACGCGTTCGAGACGTCGTCTCCCGACGAGTGGCCGCCCGCGCGCGTGGTCACCTACCAGGAGCTCGGCGAGCTGTCGCCGCGCCGCCGCACGCTGGTCAAGATGCTCGGCAACTTCGACACCTACGTGGTGACGCCGCGCTCGGTGCGCCGCGCGTTGTCGCGTGCGATCGATCTTCGCGATTACGCCCGCAAGCTGTACGTCGAGGGCGCGCTGGTGTTCGTCGGGTTCCGTTACGGCGATCCCGATCTTGCCGCGTTGCTCGATCGCGTGTTCGGCATGTTCGAGCCGCCGCGTGGCACGCACTATTTCCTCGGTGCCGGCGTCGGTCCGGTCACCGTCGACGAATTGATGGCGGATCACCACATCGAGGTGGTCAACCTGCAGGGCCGCGGTGGCGATGAAGTCGCCGAGCGCTCGATCATCGAGTGGCTCGACGTGCTCCGTGCCGAGTGCACCAAGGCCGGCATCACGATGTCGCAAGCGCGACCGGACGCCGATGACGTCGAGGGTTGGATCGCGATGCTCGGCGACGCCGGCGATGAAGCCGAGGCATCCGACGCACTCGATCTGATCGAGCGGCGCGCCCGCGATACCAAGGAGTGGGAGACCGTGATCGAGGTCCTCCTCGGTCGCATCGAGCACATCGGCGACGGTCGCCCGCGTGCCGAGCTGCTCCGTCAGCTCGCCGAGGTCTACGAGCTCGGCGTCGGCGATCTCCGCCGCGCGTTCGAAGCCGTCACCACGGCCTGCCAGGTCGCGCCGGAAGACGACGAGTGCGCGAAGCTCGCCGAGAAGCTCGCCGCCGCCACCGGTGGCTGGGCGGATCTCGTCTCCGAAGCTTCGGGCATCGCTACCGAAGCCAGCGATCCCAAGGTCGCGTCCGCATGGTGGGCGCGCCTCGGCTCGTGGTACTCGACGCGGCTCGATCGCCCCGATTACGGCGTGCCGTCGCTCAAGCGCGCTCTCGAGCTCGACTCGACCAACCGCATCGCGTACACGGCGCTCGCCGAGACCCTGCGCAAGCAGAGCAAGTGGGCGGAGCTCGCGGACACGCTCCGCGCGCACGCGCTGGTCGAGACCGACACCAAGACCAAGGTCGACTTGCTGCTCGGCCTCGGCGATCTGTCCGAGAGCCAGCTGTCGGCCACGGCGAAGGCAATCGAGGCCTATCAACAGGCGGCGGATCTCGACGATACGTCCGACGACGCCCTCGCCGCACTCGAGCGGCTGTACCGCCGCGACGAGCGGTGGGCAAACCTCGCGAAGGTCCTCGACCGCCGCGCGGAGATCTGTGAAGAAGCCGGCGACACCGGCCGCGCAGCGGCGCTTCGCCGCGAGCTCGGCACGATGCGCGCCGAGAAGCTCGGAGATCTCGAGGGCGCGATCCAGCGCTACGAGGCCGCGGTCTCCAAGAACGGCAGCGACGCCGAGGCCCTCAAGGCTCTCGTCGATCTCTACGACAAGACCGGCCGCACCGACGATTACATCGACGCGATGGAGCGGCTCGGTCAGGTCGCGCCGGAAGGCGAGAAGCTGGCGACGCTGCGCAAGCTGGCGATGGAGCTGGAGGAACGCGATCCGGCACGGGCCGCACGGGCATACGAGAAGCTGCTCGCCACCGACGCCTCGGCCGACGACGCGTACCGTGGGCTCGAGCGGGTGCTCGAAGGCCAGGAGAACTGGTACGAGCTGGTCGCGCTGCAGCGTCGCCACATCGCTGCGGCGAAGACGCCGGCCCAGCGGATCGAGCTGTATCTGTCGAGCGCCAAGATCTTCGAGACCAAGCTCGACGATCCGCACAAGGCGATCGAGGCGCTGCTCAACGTGCTCGCGATCGAGGAGAGTAACCGCGATGCACTCGCGGGCCTACCGCCGCTGTATCGCCGCACCGGCGCGTTCGATCGCGCGGTCGACATCCTCGTCCGCCACGCGGGCATCGAGGGCGATCGCGGCGCGTTCTTCCTCGCCGAGGCAGGCAAGCTCGCCCACGAGGAGCTCAAAGATGCCGAGGTCGCGCAGCGCCACTTCGAGAAGGCGCTGACGCTCGATTCCGAGCTGCTGACGGCCCTCAAGGGTCTCGGCGATGTCCACGAAGGACGCAGCAACTGGGAAAAGGCCGTCGAGCACATGCTGCGCGCCGAGGCGGTCTCGGGCTCGCGCAACGAGCGCGTCGAGCTGCTGTGGCACGCCGGTCAGCTCGTCGATCTCAAGGTCGGCGATCCCGGTCGTGCACTCGAGCTCTACGAGCGCGTGCTCAAGCTCGATCCCGATCACGTCGATTCAGGTCAGCGCGTCGTCGACCAGCTGGTCGCCGCGAAGCGCTGGGATGATGCGCTGCCGGTGCTCGAGATGCTCGCGCGTCAAGCCGAGGGTCTCGATCGCCACGAGCGGTCGCGCCGCGAGGCGCAGCTCGGTCGCGCGTACGAGCAGCTGCACCGCGCCGAGAAGGCGGCGCGCCACTACAGGCTCGCCGTAGAGCAGGATCCGGACAGCCTCGATGCCGCCCTCGGTCTCGCCGCGATCTTGATGATCGAAGCGAAGGCCAACGAAGGCAACGAGAGCGCGAACGAGCAGTGGCAAGAAGTCGAGCGCCGCTATCGCGAGATCCTCGCGAAGCATCGCGGCGGCATCGCCGACAACCGGGTCGCGGAGATCTGGTACCACCTCGGGATCTCCAGTCGCGCGCTGGGCGACGATCGCAAGGCGGAGATCAGCTTCCGCCGTGCCATCGAGAAGGAGCCGCTGCACGAGCCCACGCTCGGCGCACTGGTCGATCTCGGCGGAGCCCGCGGCGAGTGGAAGACGGTCGCGGAAGCCAAGCGCGCTCAGGTCGAGGCCCTGTCGAAGAGCCCCGATACCGAAGAGCGTCGCTCGAAGCTGTTCGACGAGATCGGTAACA
>JACCYD010000798.1 GCA_013696695.1 Deltaproteobacteria bacterium
AAGTTCGAATACAAGTGGCAGTGGGCCTATCAGGAGAGGTTCCAGAAGGCGGGCCTGATGGCGCTGCTGGGCTCGGGCTTCGATCCCGGCGTCACCAACGTCTACTGCGCGTACATCCAGAAGCACCTCCTCGACGAGGTTCACTACGTCGACATCGTCGATTGCAACGGCGGATCGCACGGGAAGGCGTTCGCCACCAACTTCAATCCCGAGATCAATATCCGCGAGATCACCGCGCGCGGCCGCTACTGGGAAACCGGCGAGTGGAAAGAGACCGATCCGCTCTCGGTGTCGAAGATGTTCGATTACCCCGGCGTCGGCGAGCGCAAGTCGTTCCTCCTTTATCACGAGGAGCTCGAGTCGCTCGCGAAGAACTTGCGCGGCCTCAAGCGCATCCGGTTCTGGATGACCTTCGGCGAGCAGTACCTCAAGCACCTCGAGGTGATGCAGAACATCGGCATCACGCGCATCGACGAGGTCGAGTTCGAAGGCAAGAAGATCGTGCCGATCAAGTTCCTTCGCGCGCTCCTGCCCGACCCCGCATCGCTCGCCAAGAACTACACCGGCAAGACCTCGATCGGCTGCCTCTGTGAAGGCATCAAGGACGGCAAGCCGAAGCGCTACTTCATCTACAACATCTGCGACCACGCGGAGACCTACAAGGAAGTCCGCGCGCAGGCCGTCTCGTACACCACCGGCGTTCCCGCCGTCACCGGCGCCGTCATGATGGTGACCGGCAAGTGGCGCGGCGCCGGCGTGTTCAACATGGAGCAGATGGACCCCGACCCGTTCCTCGAGGACGTGGGCAAGCGTGGCCTGCCCTGGCAGGTTGAAGAGCGATGAGGAGCGGGCTGCAATGAGCGCGGGAGCCAGTCTCGGCGCTGAGGTCGCGGGCGCGATCGACATCTCCACTCTCGAGACGCCCTGCTTCGTCACCGATCTCGGCGCGCTCGAAGCCAACCTGAAGATCCTCGCCGACGTCCAGCAGCGAGCCGGCTGCACGATCCTGCTCGCCCTCAAAGGTTTCGCGCAGTGGTCGACGTTCCCGCTCGTCCGCAAATATCTCGCGGGCGCCACCTCCTCCTCGGTCGCCGAAGCCCGCCTCGCCCGCGAAGAGCTCGGCGGCGAAGTCCACGCCTACGCCCCGGCCTACTCCGATGGCGAGATGCGCGAGCTCCTCACCCTCGCCGATCACATCGTCCTCAACTCACCCGCGCAGTGGCGCCGCCATCGCAAGACCATCGAGCACGCTCGCCTCGGCGGCCGTCACATCTCGTGCGGCCTGCGCGTCAACCACGAGCACCAAGAGGTCGAGGTCGCCCTCTACGATCCCGCCGGCCCCTGCTCGCGTCTCGGCACCACGCGCACCAACCTCACCGCCGAAGATCTCGACGGTCTCGATGGCCTCCACTTACACACCCTCTGCCAGGTCAACAGCGACGCCCTCGAGCGCGCCCTCGCCGCCTTCGAGACGCGCTTCGGCGAATTCATCCCGCGCATGAAGTGGGTCAACTTCGGCGGCGGTCATCACATCACTCGTCCCGACTACGATCGCGAGCTCCTCGTCCGCCTCCTCACAGACTTCCGCGCGCGCTGGAACGTGCCGATCTATCTCGAGCCCGGCGAAGCCGTCGCCCTCGGCACCGGCATCCTCGTCTCGTCGGTCATGGACACGTTCCACAACGGCATGGACATCGCCATCCTCGACACCTCCGCGACCGCACACATGCCCGACGTCCTCGAGATGCCCTACCGTCCGGTCATCATCGGCGCCGGCGCCCCCGACGAGAAGCCCCACACCTATCGCCTCGGTGGCATGACGTGCCTCGCGGGTGACGTGATCGGCGACTACTCCTTCGACCGTCCGCTCGCCGCCGGCGACAAGCTGGTGTTCCTCGACATGGCGCACTACACGATGGTCAAGACGTCGAACTTCAACGGCGTGCGCATGCCGTCGATCGCCCTCCACGATCCGGTGACCAAGCAGATCACCGTGACGCGCCGCTTCGGCTACCACGACTACCGCGACCGCCTCTCCTGAGCTCGACAGCCCGGAGTCGAACGACACTGTGACGATCGACGTGGCAAGTCGTGGAATCGGAGTCGACGGCGTCATTGTATGTCGCGCCGCGCGAGCGACGCGAATCGCGGCTCGACGTGCGCGCCTGCCCACAGCTTCCACAGCACCGACCCACTCACCGGGGCACGCGATCACGCGATGTCGAAGCAGCTGCTTGCGACCGATCGCCCAGTGCAGGACCTGCGATCGAGTGGCACACCGACCACGTGGAGCTCGAGCTGACAAATCGCGTAGCAGTCTTCCCTCTGTCCCAAAAGAGTCTTTGGTCTGCCGTGGAGCGCGGGCAGGTGGGTCGGAGCTGTGGAATCTGTGACCGGTGTGCAGGGTGGATACACATGCGTTCGCCTCGATGTCCGTCAGAGTCCACAGCGGCGCCGCGTTCTGTGACGTCGGTGAAGATCGCGGTAGCGAAACGCAGATGGCGCGGAGCGGTCGCTAGTGCGCTCGAATCGATCGGGACTGGGCCCACGTTATCGCCCGAATCAACGGCGCGACGCGGAAGCGTTATCGCCCGATTCAAGCGAACGAACCCGGACCATGCGTTCTCGCCCGAACGGTCGCCACCCCACGCGGCGTGAGATGTCCGCTATCCGGACATCCCAGCGA
>JACCYD010000092.1 GCA_013696695.1 Deltaproteobacteria bacterium
GTCGCCGATCCAGATCCCCGACACCGACGCGCGCCCGCACACGGTGCGTGCCACGCCGAAGCGCGCGTCGAAGCGCGGCCTCGTGATCGCCATCAGTCTGCTCGCAGCCGGCGGCATCGCGGCGGCGATCATCTTCACGCAACGCCAGGGCAAGCCGGCGCCGGTCGCGGTGCTCGACGCCCCACCGGTTCCCGATGCCAGCGTGGTGCGGCGCAACGATCCCGCGCGCCGCGATCAATTGATCGGCGAATGCGAGCAGCTCGCTGCCGATCGCAAGTGGCCCGAGCTCGGCGAATGCGGTCGCAAGCTCGACGAGCTCGATCCCATCGCGGCGAAGGCGTATCTGAAGCTCGCGCGCAACGCGGGCGCACCACCGATCACGCCGACACCTACCAACCCCGGCGATCAGCCGTTGCCCGAAGGATGCGACGACGCCGAGAACCTCGAGGCGGCAGGCGACAAGGCGCTCGCGTCGGGCTCGTTCTCGGCGGCGTACGACAGCCTCGACAAGGCGTTCGAGTGCAAGCCGTCGGTGCTGCCGAAGATCTATCTCGCCGCGTGCCGCGCTCGCCACTTCGAGCGTGCGAAGGAGCTGTTCCAGAAGTTCCCCGTCGCGAAGCGCGCGGAGATGGCGCGGATCTGCCTCAAAGACGGCTTCGACCCCGCCAAATAGGCTTAGGCTCGACGCGTGAGTCGGTATCTCTTCATCATCCTGCTCGTCGCGTGCAACTCGAAGACGGCGCCACCGACAGGCGCTTCACCGACGCCCGACGCGAGCGTGGTGGTCGAGCCGCCCGCCAACGCGACACCGAGTCAACGCGACAACGCCGTCGCGAACGCGGTGATGGCCGAGGCGTGCACCGACACGAAACATCTAGAAACCATCGAGAACGACGGCGATGCGAAGATCGGCTCGGGCCAGTTCGCCGCCGCGCTCGCGAGCTTCGAGCTGGTGGTCCGTTGCAAGCCGGCAGCGCTGCCGAAGGTCTATCTCGCTGCGTGCCGTGCGCGTGCGTTTCCCAAGGCGCAGGCCTACTTCTCGCAGCTCCCCGCGGACCGCCGCGAGTCGATGGCGATGCTCTGCATCAAGGAGGGCTACGATCCCCGGCAAGCGTTCGAGAAACCTGCGAACCAGTGCGCGTGCGAGACCAGCGTCGGCGTGCCGATCGAGGAGACCTATTGCGGCTACCTGGTGTGCGGCACGGACCGTCAGGTCTATCGCTGCACCAACAAGCGAGACATCTCGCCGTGGGTGCTCGTCCAGCCGGTGCAGCAGTGTCCCGCGCCCGGCAGGTTGCCGGCGAAGCAACCGGAACAGGCGATCGAGCTCGGCAGTGATTGCAGCAAGGGTCAGGCGTGCGCGAGCGGCGCCACCTGCGTCAGCTATCGCGGCATCGCTGGCGCGCGCGGCCCCGAGTTCAAGACCTGCGAGGTCAAGTGCGCCGACAGCAAGAGCTGTCCCGGTGGCACCAAGTGCGTCACGATCTCCGACGGCCCCGGCCGGGTCTGCCGCTGATCTGCCACTGATCAGATAGTGGCGGGGGTGCGGGATGTCTCCGTCGTCGATCGCATACCTTGAGTCATGGCCACGGGGTTGACGGCTGCACATCGCAGCTGGCGGATACGCGTCTTCGCGTCGACCTGGCTCGCGTACGTCGGCTTCTACTTCTGCCGCAAGCCGTTCTCGTCGGCGAAGAGTGCGATCGGCAGCGAGTACGGCTGGGACGCGACGACGCTCGGCAACATCTGGGCGGCGTATCTGATCGCGTACGCGATCGGTCAGTTCCTCGCATCGTGGATGGGCACCAAGATCGGCCCCCGCAAGAACGTGCTGCTCGGCATGATGCTGTCGGTCGGCGTCACGCTCGCGATGGGCATCACGCCGTCGGTGCCGATCTTGATGGGGCTGGTCGCGGTCAACGGGCTCGCGCAGGCGACCGGGTGGTCCGGCAATGTCGGTACGATGGCGGGCTGGTTTCACAAGACCGAGCGCGGCCGCGTGATGGGCCTGTGGTCGACCAACTTCACGATCGGCTCGCTCGGCTCGGGCCTCGCGATGGCCGCCGTGCTCGGCGCCGGCGATCGCGACCTGATCATCGACATCCCGTGGCTGTTCGAGATCAAGGTCGTCGACCCCGATCCGTGGCGCTGGTGCTTCTATCTGGGAGCGATCGTGCTCGCCGTGATCGCGCTGCAGTTCTATATCAATCAGCGCAACAAGCCCGAAGATGTCGGGCTCGCCCCCGTCGACGATCCGGTGACGCCCGCCGACGAATCGAAGCTGAAGCTCGAGGACGAGCCGCGCAGCACCTTGCCCGGCGGCCTGTCGCGCGAAGCGTGGACGAACTTGTTGCTGGTCGGCGGTTTCTACTTCTTCGCGAAGTTCGTGCGCTACGCCGTGTGGTCGTGGTCCGCGTACTTTCTGCAGGAGAACTACAAGCTGTCCGGTGCCGAGGCGAACGCCTATTCGATCGTCTTCGATCTGATGGGCATCCCGGGCGTCTACTTCACCGGCTGGATCTCCGACCGCTATTTGAACAGTCGCCGCGCCGGCATCTCGCTCGTGATGATGCTCGGGATGACCGTGTCGTGCGGACTGCTGATGATGTTCGCAGATTCCGGGGTGACAATCTTCGTCGTGCTGCTCGGGTGCGTCGGGTTCACGCTGTACGGCCCGGACGCGTTGCTCACCGGCGCCGGTGCGATGGATATCGGCGGCCGGCGCTCGGCGACGTTCGCGGCCGCCGTGATCTCGGGCTTCGGAAGCATCGGCCCCGTCGTCCAGGAAGTGATCATCCCGCGGCTCTACGATCAGAAGGCCGCACAGCAGGCTGGCGAGCTCGGCCCGGTGTTCGCGCTGCTGTTCGGCAGCGCGGCGCTCGCGAGCGTGTTCTGCGGCGTCTTGGTGCTCCGCAACCGCGGCGGCAAGGGCATCTGATCGAGTAGGATGGGCGCAGTGGCGTCGTCGATCCCATCGATCCTGATCGTGCATTCGGATCGCAAGACGCAGCGCACCGTCCAGCGCATCCTCGGCGTCACCGGCTATCGCGTCGATGTCGCCGACGATCTCGATCAAGCCGTTCGCTTGCTCGCACAC
>JACCYD010000379.1 GCA_013696695.1 Deltaproteobacteria bacterium
GGCGATCACCATGCCGAGGAGCAGCCAGGCGAGCTTCTTGTGCTGGCGGCGGCGGATCAGGAGGATGGTGAGAACGATCTGGAGCAGGCCGACCGTCATCGCCGCAAGCCGGTGTCCGTGCTCGTAAAACACCCCGCCGACCATCGGTGGGAACAGGTCGCCATTGCACAGAAACGTGGGCTCCGGGCACGCCAGGCTCGACCCCGTGGGGTTGACCGTTCCGCCGATCACCAGCAGAACGAACGTCGCGAAAGCGACGGCTTTGGCGAAGCGGTGCTCGAGCATTCGGCCACGGTGCTGGTACCACATTCAGATGCGGCTCGACGAGACTTGGAAGGCGATGCGACAAACCACCGCCGGCTCGTCGGTCCAGTTCTGACGCTAGGGATATCAGGTTGTTACCGTTGCTCTGCGACGGCAGATGGACGTAGAGTGATCAGCGGCGTGGGCCTCGAATGACCGACTCCTGGGTCGAAACCACTTCGATCGGTACGTTCCGGTCCGAGGACCTCGCGAAGCCGGCCCTCGTGTTCCGGTACAACCGGTACCTCTACCGGACGAACGGCAAGCATTTGTCGAACGGCGGCATGGGCTCGGTCTACGAGCTCGAACGTCGCGACGATGCCACCGGTGCCATCGAGCGCGTCGTCGGCAAGGTCTTCCACTCGAACTATCTCTACCAGCTACGCACCGACGAGGTGACGCGCCGCGATCACCACAACAACCTCGCCGCGATGGCGAGGATCGCCGCGATCGAGCACCCGAACATCCTGCCGACATATGTGTCGGCACCGATCGCCGACAACTACCTGTTCGTCACGCCGCGCATGGGGATGACGCTGCTCGAGGCGATCACCAAGCACAGCCTGACGCCACGCGCGCGCTGCAAGCTGCTCGTGCAAGCGCTGGAGGGGTTGTCGACGCTCCACGCGGCGCGCTTGATCCACCGCGACTTCACGCTGCGGAACATCCTCGTCGACGACGGCGCGAACGTCGCCTACATGTTCGACTTCGATCTCGCGATGTCGCTCGACGACGTCAACAACCAGACCTATCGCAACTACTACAAGGGCCGCATCTTCGGCTCGCCCGGCTGGTCGGTCGCGCCGGAGACGATCGATCAGGCGCTGATGGACAGCCCGATCAACACGTCGCTCGACGTCTACGCGATCGGTGGCGCGCTGCACGGCCTGTTCACCGAGCAGTTGCTGTACGGCGCCGCCGACGATATGTGGGCGCTGCTGATCCGGATCGCCGAGGGCGTCGTGATCGGCGGGCGCAGCAAGGTCCACTACCCGGATGGCTTCCCGGTCGTCTTGCGAACCGTGATCGAGGGATGCCTCGAGCGCGATCCGGCGCAGCGGTTCCCGTCGGTGCAAGCGGCAGCGCAGGAGCTGCGCGCCATGCTGCGCGAGTTGCCCGACGAGCGGCCGCGAGATTCGAAGAAAAAAACGATCGAGCCCGCGGCGGCGGTTCAGGCAAGAGAAGCCGAGCGGGCAAAAGTCCAGCAGGACGCGATCGTCAGCGCCGATCCGAGCATCACGCGCGATGTCGTCGCCGGAGCCGAGCGCGCGGTGCACGAGTGGGGGTACGCGGTCGAGCGCAGCCTCGGTCGCGTCAAGGGCCATCCAATTTTCCTCGCGGCGCCGCGCGCCGATCTGGTCGCGAGCGGCGCGTTCCCCGACGCCAACGTGTTCCCGAAGCTGGTCACCGTGATCGACCTGACGAAGGTCAAAGATCCGCGCGCCTTCGTCGAGAACTGGCAGCAGTTCTTCTGGCCGATCTTGAAGCGCGTACGGCAAGGCCTGCTGACGTCGCTGCACAAGGTGATCTACGACGCGAACACGTCGTCGCTGCTGCTGTTCACCGAGTACGTCGACGAACCGCGCTTCGGCGATCGGATCGCGGAGCTCGATCTGCACGTCGATGGCGCGCTCGCGCTTGGCTTCCTCGTGATTCGCCAGGTCGCGGCACTGCACGAGCAGGGCATGGGCCACACCAACATCTCGCCGAACGCGCTGCTGTTCAAAGGCGCCACCGCCACGCGCACCGTGATGCCCGCGATGATCGGCCTCGTCGAGCCCGCGATGGGCAAGGAGGCAATGGCGGAGGATTGCCGCGCGCTCGCCGGCATGGTGCTGCAGTGGCTGCGCCCCAATCGCGTCGCCGCGCTCCACATCCGAGTCAAGCCGATGTTCGAGGCGATGCGCAGCAAGCTGTCCGCGTGGGCGTTCGACAAGAATTCGAATACGCCCGGCATCGACGAGTTGCTGCGCCTGATCAGCGACGCGCTCGCGCTGGTCGACTTCAACTTCTCGGTGCTGCGCGATTCCGGCGGCGATCTCCAGGAGTACGCGCTGCTGCTGATCAGCCTGCGGCTGTATCACTTACTGTGGCCGTCGGCGCCGCAGCCCACGCAGCGTCCGTCGCAGCCCGCTGTCAAACGCTGATCGACCCGGCGCGCAAGCTCGCGGCACTCACTGCGGTGGAATGCCGTCGCAACACGCGAGGGGCCGCGCGTTTTCGCAGCCACCGTCGTTGTTCGCGACGAAGCTGTTCGAGATCCCACCGAGCGGCGTGATCAACAGACCGCGTCCGAGGTTGCCGCCATCGGGCTTGACGGTCGCCGAG
Source organism: Deltaproteobacteria bacterium (assembly GCA_013696695.1). Taxonomy (GTDB): domain Bacteria; phylum Myxococcota_A; class Polyangia; order Haliangiales; family Haliangiaceae; genus JABFXX01. Next base: position 2,632 of record JACCYD010000379.1, read on the forward strand.
CTCGACGTCCATCCGGCGCACGTGTTGAGGCTGCTCGTCGAGTAGCTCGCGCGATAGAGGCGGTTCGTCGGATCGTGGTTGCCGGCATCGACCCACGCACCGAGTGCGGGGATCGGCGCAGGGATCGCGGCCTGATCGACTTCCCAGTCGGTGCAGAAGTGGCTGCCCGAGAAAGCTGCGTGGCAGATCGCGTTGGCGCCGCTGCGTCCCGCGAGATCGCCGGTGTGCGGCGTCGTGAAGCCGCGGAACTGCACCGACGTGCCGCCGAGACAGCACGCGAGCGACCGCACGTTCTCGCAGCCACCGTCATTGTTGGCGACGAAGCTGGTCGAGATGCCGCCGAGCGAGGTGAACACCAGTCCGCGACCGAGGTTGCCGCCGTCGGGCTTGACCGTCGGCGACGACGAGGTCCAACCCGCGCACGTGTTGAGGCTGCTCGTCGAGTAGCTAGCGCGGAACAATCGCGATGACACCGTGGACGCGCCAGCGTCGACCCAGGCGCCAGGGTTGGCGATCTGCGGCGCGTTCGCCTGATCGACTTCCCAGTCGGTGCAGAAGTGGCTGCCGGGAAACTCGCCCGCGCAGATCGCATGCGCGCCGGCTCGTCCCGCGAGATCGCCGCCGTGTTTGACCTGCGTGAAGCCGACGAACGCGACCTCGAGATCCGATCCTCCACCGAAGCCCGCGGGACCACGAGGTCCGACAGGACCCGCCGGTCCAGCCGCGCCGGTCGCACCGGCGGGTCCCGTCGAACCAGTCGAGCCCGGAGGCCCTGCAGGACCAGCGGGTCCATTGCCTCCGGTCGCACCGGCGGGCCCTTGTGCACCTGCGTCGCCTTGCGGTCCCGCGGGTCCTTGTGCTCCGTCGGCACCGTCGGGTCCGATCGGGCCTTGTGGTCCCGCGGGTCCCTGATCTCCACCACCCGGACCTTGTGGACCCGGCGGACCTGCCGGACCTGCCGGACCTTGAAGACCTGGTTCGCCCGCAGGACCCGGTGTTCCGTCGCTTCCGTCGGGATCACCACAACCGAGGAGGAACGCGAGCGCGAGCGCGAGACGCATGCCGAATCGGACGACATCGCTCGCTCGCGGTCGCGGGTGTATCCACTTACTGTCGTCTCGCGAAGACGGTGTGGTGTTACGAAGACAGCCGAGTCGGCAAACTCAGGTAGTTGCGCGGGTACAACGCTTGCTGCAGGGCAACCCTGTTGCGCACGTCCGTCACGGCATCGGTTCTCGCGGCAGCTCTCATCACCGGGGCCTGCGGTGGCTCGCGCTGGCCGAATCAGGTCGCGACGGTCACGTCCACGGATCTCGGTAACAGGCCGGTCCGCACCATCGATCTGCTCCCCACGGATCTCGAGGTCTGGTCCCATCCCGACGCCGTGGGCGACGCCGATCATATCCGCCTGG
>JACCYD010000806.1 GCA_013696695.1 Deltaproteobacteria bacterium
ACCGGCGTCGGTGAGACTGTTGTAGCCGAGCGATAGCTCGCGCAGCGTGGCGGTGAAGCTCGCGTTGGCCAGGGCTCGCGCACCGTCGTCGCCGATCTTGGTCGCCCACAGCTCGAGCTTCTCGAGGGGCCAGCGGGTGTTGCCGATCGCTTCGATGCCTCGCGCGCTGGGCGCGCCGTACCCGAGATCGAGGCGCTTCAGCGGGAAGTCGCCCTTCGCGAGCTCGACCAGGTGATCGGCGGCGATGCCGCATTGATAGACGGAGCACGCGCAGCGGTTGCTTCCAGGTGGCGAGCTCGGTGGCGGCGGCCACGTCGAACGCGTTGGTGGAGAGGTCGAGCACCTCGAGCTTCGAGAGCGGGCCGAGCCCGGCGATCGCGCCGGCGCCGTCGAGCTCGTTGTGCTCGAGGCGGAGGCCGCGCAGCTTCTGGAAGGTCGAGTTGGCGGCGAGATGGCGGAGATCGGCGTTGTCGACGTGCGACGAGCCGAGGTCGAGGTGGGTGAGCGCGGGGAGATCGAGGTGCTCGGCGAGAAAGCCCGTGCCGTCCGTGGCGGGGAACAGCCACTTCGCGCCGAGGTAACCGAGCTTGGCGAGTCGCGGATCGCGAAGGAGCTTCTCCAGGCCGTTGTAGGTGACGCGCGTGCCGCTGAGATCCAGACGCTCGAGCTGCGGGAACACCGTGTCGCCGAGGTGGGCGAGGCCCTCGTCGTCGATGCCTGCTTGATAGAGGCCGAGCGAGCGGAGGTTGGTCAGCCGGGCCGAGATCAGCGCCTGGAGGGCCTTCACGCCGAGCTTGCTCTCGGTGACGCGCAACGCGCGCAGCCGCGCGAGTGAGGGAAGGGCGCCGAGGGTGGTGGCGCTGGCCTGCGTTAGCTCGCGCATCTGCAGGGTGGTGATTGGCTCGCGCGAGAACAGCTCGGCCGCTGCGGGCACGAACTTCTTCGTGTTGACGTAAACGCGTTCGATGAAGCCGCGCTCGAACTTCGGGTTGAAGACGAACGGAAAGGGCGCCGTCCACGCCTTGGTATGCTTGGCGAGGAGCTCGGTCTCGCGCTGCAGGAGGCCCGGCCATCGCGGATCGCTCGACGGCAACACCGAGAGGTCGCACTGGGTGTTGATCAGCTCGCCGCGGGGATCGCCGGCGCCGATCAGGGCGTCGCCGTAGACGCGTCGCGACGCGAGATCGTCGGGGTCGTCGAGGACCGCCTGGAGCAGCGCTGCAAGATCGTGCGTCACGCGCCGAACTTCACACGGCGAGCGGCGGGGTCCAGCTGCGTGCTAGCGTGCCGGCATGTTCAAGCTCCTCGTGATCGCCACGATCGTCGGGATCGCAAGCTCACCTGCCGCTGCTCAACCCAAGACCGACTCGGTCACGCTGACCGAGCGCCAGCATCAGGTCGGCGACAAGTGGACCGAGGAGAAGAAGGAGGTCTCGGACCTCATCCTCACGGCGAACGGGAAGAAGATGCCGCTCAAGAGCGAGCGCCACGAGAAGCGCACCGTCGAGGTGCTCGCCGTCGACAAGACCGGCCCGTCGAGGGCGAAGTACACGTTCACGACGGACACCGAGACCAAGATCGCGCCGGCGCCGGGCGGCGGCCCGACGGCGATCCAGGGCAAGACGTACACGCTCAGCTTCGGTGACCCGTACACGATCGCCGGCAGCCAGGGCGCGGTGCCCGCCGCCGAGGAAGATTTGGTGCGCAAGCGGGTCAAGCGATTCGGCAAGGCTGATCACCTCGGGAAGCTGCTCGCTGGCAAGACGTTCGTGAAGGGCAAGCTGGTCAAGCTGTCGGTGGCGGAGCTTACCGAGGCAGCGCCGGATCCGGATCTCAAGCTGGTGGCGATGACGCTGGTCTATACCGGCATGCGCGCCGACCGTGCGTTGTTCGACGTCACGATGAAGGGCGAAGGCAGCAAGGGCAGCTCGACGATGACGCTCGACTTCAAGGGCAAGATCGAAGTCGATCCCAAGACCAACACGCCGCTGGACGCCAGGATGGAGGCGGTCGTGAAGCAGACCGGGGCGAACACCGTCGAGGGCACGCTCAGGATGACCACCATCCGCACGAAGTAGTTTCGCTGTACATTACGTGGCCTATGAAGTTCCGCGCGTTGGTGATCGCGCTGTGTCTGGCTCTGCTCGGCGCGTGCAAGATCGTGCCGAAGAATCGCCGGCAGCATCTGGCGGATCCGACGATGCAGCCGGACGAAGATCGGCTGCGCGACAAGTCCCACGCGAAGGTGCACCTCGCGCGCGAAGGCGCGGCGGGCGGCGATGGCGAGCCCGCAGGCGGTGGGTGTGGCTGTTCGAACTA
>JACCYD010000453.1 GCA_013696695.1 Deltaproteobacteria bacterium
TGGCGTCATCGTCGGGGCGCCGGAGCCGGAACCCGCGGCGGGCTTGGCGCTACCGCTGCCTGCGTCGGGCTTGGCGCTGCCTGCGTCGGGCTTGGCGCTGCCTGCGTCGGGCTTGGCGCTGCCTGCGTCGGGCTTGGCGCTGCCTGCATCGGGCTTGGCGCTGCCGGCGGTGCCGGAGCTGCCGGCATCGTCGCCGGGCTTCCACGCCATCGGCTCGTCGGGAAGCTCGAATTCGGGGGGCGGCATGCCGGCTCCGCCCATTCCGCGCTGCTGCTGCTCGATCGTGCGGCGCAGCTTGTCGTCCATCGACTCCTGGTAGAGATCGCCGAGGTTCTTGCCGGTGCCTTCCCGGGCCGAGGTGAGGGCGGCGAGCGCGGCGCGCTTGGCGGCTTCCTTGCTCCATGTATCGCGTGCGAGCTCGGCCGCGATCTCCATCTTCACCTGATCGTAGGTCAGCTCCTTGGCATCGCCGACCGGACGCTTGTCCTCGACGAGGATGAGGTAGACGCCCTTGTCGTTGACGACGACGAGCGTCATCTCGCCCGGCTTGAGCGCCTTGACCTGATCATTGAGCGACTTGTCGCCGAGGTTCGGGTTGTCCTGGGTGCGCCAGCCGAGGTCACCACCGTTGGCCTTGTGAGCCTCGTCGGTGGACAGCTCGGCCGCGGCGTCGGCGAACTTCTTCTGCTTCGCGGTGATCGCGCGCTGCGCGGCCTCGAGCTTGGCCTTCGCGTCCTCGATCGGCATGCCGACCTTCTTCACGACGGGCTTCTTGTCGTCTTTCTTTGCAACGTCCGGCTTCTTCGGCTCGTCTTTCTTCGCGGCTGATCCGGACCCCGAGCCTGCAGCAGCGGAACCCGAGCCTGCCGCGGCTGAACCCGAGCCTGCAGCAGCGGAACCCGTGCCGGGAGTGGGATCGGCCGGCTTGTCGGCCGGCTTCTCGGGCTCGGCCTTGGCGATGAAGATCTGGCGCAGCTTGATCTGCGGCTTGACGTCCTTGTACGTGCGCTCGTCGGCCTTGAAGCGGGCCTTGACGTCGTCCTCGTGCGCGGCGAGGTAGCGCGAGATGTCGGCGTCCGTCAGCTTCATCGAGCTGCGATAGGCAGAGGGCTGGAACGCGACGAGGTCGTACGACACCGTGTTCTTCTGGTGGAGGTAGGCGTCGCGCGCTTCTTCACGCGACACGCGGACCGACGCGAGCATCAGCTCCTGCATCATCGCGGCTTGCATGCCGCGGGCTTGCTCGTCGAGATACGAGTTGCGCGACACGTTGAGTCCGCCGACCCAGTTCTTGAACTTGTTCATGTTCCAGGTCTTCGTGCCGTCCTCGTGTTGGTCGAAGATCGCGTCCTGGAGCGGGATGCGCTGCCCGCCGACGAAGAAGTACCCCTTCTTGACCTCCTCCATCACCATGTCGTCGGTGACGCGGAGGCCACGCGCCGCCGCCTCCTGGGCGAGCAGCTCGCGCCGGATCAGAATCTCGACGGCCGCGTACTCGCGTTCCTTCGTCGTCCGCATGTTCCACATCCGCATGAATTCCGGGATGTATCGATTGCTGTACGCGACCAGGTACGCATTCTTGCCGACGCGCGAGCCATCGACGGTGACGATCGTGTTGCCGCCGGTGGAGCAGCCACCACCGGTCTGGGAGCCGGGGTTGATGTTGATGACGAAGATCGCGATCAACAGACCGAAGACTAAGTAGAGAAATACAGACGCGCCTTGCTTGCGCATGTTGTCGAGCATGGAGTCCCCGGTTCTTCTAGAACGAGCGCGGCATCCTAGCCATCGGAGGATGACCCCACAAGCAGGGAGGGTCGCCGCTGTCATCACGAATGACGACTCTTGTGAGCACGGCTCAGCGTTAACCCAAGATTGTGTTGCGTGTGAAAGAGAGCACGTGATAACCCCGCTCGGCTCAAGACCTCCCCGGGTGGCGGACCCCGAGCACTTTTGCTTTCTGTAGTTCGGTCACATCCCCCCTCTCGCGATGCCCCGACGCACCGCGTCTCATCACCGGAAAACCAACCACCATGCTCTTCGACTGGGTCTACGGAATGTTTTCCAACGACCTCGCGATCGATCTCGGGACGGCGACCACGCTGACCTTCGTGAAGGGGCGCGGGATCGTCGCGAACGAACCGAGCGTCGTCGCTGTACAGGCCTCGAACGGAGTGGGCCCCAAGAAGGTCCTCGCCGTCGGCAAAGAAGCCAAGGAGATGCTCGGTCGCACGCCCGGGAACATCGTGGCGATTCGCCCGATGAAGGATGGCGTGATCGCCGACTTCGAGGTCACCGAGGCGATGCTGCGCTACTTCATCCAGAAGGCGCACCAGCGGCGAACGCTCGTTCGCCCGCGCGTGATCGTCAGCGTGCCGTCGGGAATCACCGAGGTCGAGAAGCGCGCTGTGCGTGACTCGGCGCTCGCGGCGGCCGCGCGAGAGGTCTATCTGATCGAAGAGCCGATGGCGGCCGCGATCGGTGGTGGGCTGCCGATCACCGAGCCCACCGGCAACATGATCGTCGATATCGGCGGCGGCACCACCGAGGTCGCGGTGATCGCGCTCGCGGGTGTCGTGCTGTCGAAGTCGATCCGCGTCGCCGGCGACAAGATGGACGAAGCAATCGTCCAGTACATCAAGCGCAAGTACAACCTGCTGATCGGCGAGCGCACCGCCGAGATCATCAAGAAAGAGATCGGCAGCGCGTATCCCCTCGAGGAGCCGCTCACCGTCGAGGTCAAGGGTCGCGACCTGGTCGCCGGCGTGCCGAAGACGCTGCTCGTCAACTCCGACGAGATCCGCGAAGCGCTGCAGGAGCCGGTCAACGCGATCGTCGATGCGGTGCGCAGCGTGCTCGAGCGGACGCCGCCGGAGCTGTCGGCCGATATCGTCGACAAAGGCATCGTGCTCTCCGGTGGCGGTGCGCAGCTCAAGAATCTCGACGTGCTGCTCCGCGAGGAGACCGGCCTGCCGGTGATGGTGTGTGAAAATCCGCAGCTCGCGGTGGTGCTCGGGACCGGCAAGGTCCTCGACGAGCTCGGGCTGCTTCGCGAGATCGCGCTGCGGTAAGGAGCGTCTGGCGTGACGTTGCGACGCCGGATCGTGGACTGGTCCCTGACGGGGCTACTCCTGCTGATCCCCGCCCTCGTGTTGCGCGCTTCGCTGTCGCGCGGCGAGCCGTCGGCTGTCGACGAGACGGTGCTGCGCATCACCGCGCCGTTGCAGACCGCGGTGTCGTGGATCGCCGAGGGCATCGGCGGCGTGTGGGGGAGCTACGTCGCGCTGATCGATGTCGAGAGCGAGAACCGCGAGCTGCGCGAGGACAACGAGAAGCTCCGCAAGGAGCTCGCGTCGATGACTCGCCGCGCGTACGACGTGCAGGCGCTCGAGGAGCTCGCGCTGGTCAAGAAGCGGATCGCCGCCGACATGATCGGTGCGCGCGTGATCGGCGCACCGCTGACGCCGTTCCGCGTCGTGCGGCTGCGCATCGATCGCGGCGCGAACGAGATCCAGCCGAACATGGCGGTGATCGCCGGGACCGGCCCGGTCGGCGTGATCGACAAGGTGTTCGGCGACTACGCCGATGTCGTGCTGGTCAGCGACACGCGCTCGAAGATCGACGTCGTCGTCAAGCGCACCGGCCGCCGCGGCTTCTTGCTCGGGCTCGGGCGCGACGATTCATACGCGTGCACGATCACGTCGCTCGAGCTCGCGAGCCAGACCGATCAACGCGCGCAGGTCGGCGACGAGATCGTGACGTCGGGCGTCGGCTCGATCTTTCCGCCCGGCCTCGTGATCGGAAAGATCACGAAGCTCGACGGCGACGACGGCATGTTCCAGAAGGTCGAAGTCGAGCCTTCGGTCGACGTGTCGCGCGTGCGCGCTGTGATGGTGCTGCTCGCGCCGCCGCCGCCCGCGGACCCCGACGCCAAGACCCGGAAGCGCAGCGAAGCCGCGTTCGGAGCACGCGCGCTATGACTTGGTTGCGAGCGAAGCGAGCGGCCGAGCCGAAGACGAGGCGTCGATGAGAACGGCCACGGTCGTCCTGGTCGCGTACGTCGCATGCGTGGTGGTCGCCGCCGTGTGGCGGCTGCTGCCGCTATCGATGGTCCGCGACGCGGTCCCCGATCTCGGAGCACTGACCGCCGCGTATCTCGGACTCACGGCCCGGGGCAACGTCGCGCCCGCCGTGGGTGGCTCGGTGGTGCTCGGCTATTTGATCGATCTGATCTCCGGCACGCCGCCCGGACTCGCCGCCCTCGTCCTCGGGTTGACCTGCTTGATCACGCGCGCGGCGCAGCAGCGAATCCTGGTGCGCGGCACCGCGATGACGATGGGCTTCTCGGCGTTCGTCGCGTTGCTCGTCGGCGTGATCTCTCTGCTCGTCCGCGCGCTCTACGGCGTGCCGCGGCCGGGCGCCGTCGTCGAGCTCCAGCACATCGCGCTGGTCACGGTGGCCACCGCGATCGCCGGCGGCCTGGTGTGGAAGTCGTTCCGCCGGATCGATGCAGCCTTCGCCCGCACGCACCGCGAGCGCGATGCCGCGCTGGAAGGGCTGGCACCCTGATGCTGCTCAAGAGCGGATCGGGCTCCGGTCCTTCGGGTGGCGCCGCGCTGCCCGAGCTTCATCGCCGGTTGCGGTGGGTCGCGCTCGCCGGCATCGGCGCGTTCTTCCTGCTCGCGGGCCGGCTGTGGCAGCTCCAGGTGATGAACGGCGAGGGCTACTTCGAGCGCACGGTCTCGAACGTCGTCAAGGAGCGCTACCTGTCGAGCGTCCGCGGCAAGATCCTCGATCGCACGGGCGTGCCGATCGCCGACAACCGCCCCGCATTCAACATCTACTTGACGCCGGGCAAGGCCGATCAGCCGCAGGTCGCGCGCGACGAGATCGTGCGCTTGCTCGGGCTCTCGGGCGACGAGATCGAGCAGGTCGATCAACGGCTCGCGATCGGGCGCAAGCGCGACCCGAAGAAGCCGATGCTCGTGCTCGAGGATCAGGGCCGCGATCGCGCTGCGCTCGTCGAGCAAGCGCTCGCGCGTCTACCGGGCGTGGAAGTCCATCACGAGCCGTACCGCTTCTACCCGCAGGGCGACATCGCCGCGCACCTCGTCGGCTACATGACGCAGATGACCGCCGACGAGGCGGATCGGATGCTGGCCAACGACACCAGCGAGCTGGTCGGGCGCTACGGCCTCGAGGCCGCGTGGGAGAATTACTTGCGCGGCAAGAAGGGCATCGAGCGCTTTGCGGTCGACGCGCGCGGCCAGCGGCTCGACGAGAAGACCGCGGCGACGCTGATCGAAGGCGAGCGGGTCACCGGTGCGGTGCCGGGCGCGAACCTCGTGCTGACGATCGATCTCGAGCTGCAAAAGCTCGCAGAGAAGGCGATCAAGGATTCACGCGTACCCGCGGCCGCGGTCATCATGGTCGAGCCGAAGACCGGCAAAGTGCGCGCGCTGGTCTCCCGGCCGTCGTTCGACCCGAATGTCATGACCGGCCATCTGACGCGGCAGGAGTACGAGATGCTCCGCAAGGATCCGCGCAAGCCGTTCGTCGACAAGGCGCTGCGCGCCACCTACGCCCCGGGCTCGGTGTTCAAGTTCGTCGCCGCGCTCGCCGCGCTCGAAGACGGTCTGTCCGCCGACGAGACACACCTGTGCCAGGGCTACTACGAGCTGTCGGGCACCACGTTCAAGTGCAACGGCACGCACGGCAAGCAGGACTTGATCGGTGCGATCCAGCACTCGTGCAACATCTACTTCTGGAAGTTGGCAGAGAGCATCGGTCTCGATCGGATCGCCGAGGTCGCGCGACTCTACGGCTTCGGTGCGCCGACCAACCTCGGGCTCAACGGTGATGGCTCGGGTCGCATCCCGACCAAGGCCTGGTACGAGCAGCGCACCAAGTACAAGGTCGGCTACGCGACGAACGCGGCGACCGGGCAGGGCGACGTCGAGGTCACCGTGCTGCAGATGGCGATGGCGTACGCCGCGCTCGCGAACGGCGGCACGCTGTACGTCCCGCAGGTGGTCGAGCGCGTCGAGGCGAGTAACGGCCAGACGATCAACACCTACCAGCCGACGGTCGCGCGCCAGCTCCCGATCACGGCCGACTCGCTCGACATCTGGCACAAGGGCATGTGGAAGGTGACGAACCAGGCCGGCGGCACGGCGTTCGATCACGGCTTCCTGTCGACGATCCGGGTGTTCGGCAAGACCGGCACTGCCGAGATCCGCACGCGCGCGCAGAAGAAGGGCGAGGACGAGCGCGACATCGAGAACTGGAACCCGCGGCGTTCGCACGCGTGGTTCGCGGGGTGGGTCGGCGATCACGATCCCGAGATCGCGATCGTGGTGTTTGTCGAGCACGGGGGCTCGGGTGGTCGCGTCGCCTGGCCTATCGCGAAGCAGATCCTCGAGGGCTACGCCGCCAAGCGGACATCAGTTGCGGCGCCCGCTGGGGACTCCGTCAAGCAACCGCTCCTTCCGTCGGGCAAGGCCGCGATCAAGGCGATGGAGAAGCCCGCGCCATGAGAGGCACCGGGCTCCAGCTTCCTCGCGCGACGATCGGCGTCAGCCGGTGGCGGCGGTTCCGCGCGGCCGTCGACTGGCCGTTGATCCTCACCGTCGTCGCGCTGTGTGGCATCGGCCTGCTCAATCTGTACTCGGCGACCCGCGGCACCCGCCACCACGCGAAGTTCGACACCCAGGTGAAGTGGATGGTGGTCGGCGCGATCGGCTTCGTGATCGCCACCGCGATCGATTACCGCGCGCTGGTGCGCCTCGCGTGGCTCGGCTTCGGTACCGCCGTGCTGCTGCTGATCGTGGTGCGGCTGCTCGGCGAAGAGGCCGCCGGCAAGGGCAGCTATCGCTGGCTCAACATCTTCGGCATGGGTATCCAGCCGTCCGAGCTCGCCAAGATCATGGTGATCCTGGCGCTCGCGCAGATGTTTCAGGATGGCGATCTTTCGCGCCAACCTCCGGCCGTCCTCGCTGCGAAGGGATTCGCACTCGCGGTCCCGGTCGGCCTGATCGCGATCCAGCCCGATCTCGGCAGCGCCGTGTTGATCGGCCTGCTCATCGTCACCACCGGCTTCCTCGTCATGCAGTCGGTGTGGCCGATGGTCCACCTGACGCTCGGCAGTCTGCTGTCGATTCCGATCTTGTGGGAAACGATGCACGACTATCAGAAGAACCGGATCCTCGCGTTCCTCGATCCGTCGTCCGACCCCACGGGCAACGGCTGGCACACGCGGCAATCGATCTTCGCGGTCGGCTCCGGAAAGATCTCCGGTAAGGGTTGGGGCGAAGGCACACAGAACCAGTTCGACTTCCTCCCCGAGCACTGGACCGACTTCCCGTACAGCGTGTGGGCGGAGGAGTGGGGCTTCATCGGCTCGGTGTTCCTGCTCGCGATCTTCGCGTTCCTGCTGGTCTGGATCCTCAACGTCGCGCTCTCCGCGAAGGATCGCATGGGTGCGGTGATCTGCGTCGGTGTCGCCGCGATGACGTTCTGGCACGTCGTCGTCAACATCGCGATGGTCCTCGGCCTGGCGCCGGTGGTGGGCGTGACGCTGCCATTCGTGTCGTATGGCGGCAGCTCGCTCGTGGTTTTTCTGTGTGCGATGGGCCTGGTCGCCAACGTGTCACTGCGCAAGCACGGCTACTGATACTCGAGTCACGGTTACCCAAGCGCTACCGGAGCCGGGCCCGCTTGTTCCAACGCAAGCCTGTTATCGTGGCCATGTGATTGCTCAAGCTCTCCGCGTCGTGCGCTCCAGCGTCGTTCTGTGGTTGCTGATCGCGGTTGTGATCGGGTGCGGTGACAACCGCATCCCCGGAGGGACGCCCGACGGCGCAAACCCGAATCCTGATTCGACGCTCGGCACCGCCGCAGAGATCACGGCGTACTCGTTCCGCACGGCGAACAACGCCGAGCTGACCAACGACATCAACGCGACGATCAGCGGCAACTCGATCAGCGCGACCGTGCCGTTCGACACCGACGTCACCGCGCTGGTGGCCACGTTCACCAGCACCGGCGAGAGCGTCAAGGTCGGTGCGACCGACCAGGCGAGCGGTACGACTGCGAACGACTTCACGAACCCCGTCGGTTACACGGTGACCGCCGTCGATGGCTCGACCGAGACGTACACCGTCACCGTGATCGTCGCCGCCAGCAACGCCAAGGCGATCACGGCGTTCTCGTTCGAGGACGACGACAACGGCGCGCTCACCGCGACCGTCACCGGCGCGATCTCCGGCACCGCGATCGCGGCGACCGTGCCGTTCGGCACCGACGTCACGGACTTGATCGCGACGTTCGAGACCACCGGTGTCAGCGTGAAGGTCGGCGGGGTCACCCAGGTCAGTGGCATCACCGAAAACGACTTCACGCTCGAGGTCGACTACGTGGTGACCGCGGCCGACAACTCCACCGACACGTACACGGTCGAGGTCACGATCGCCGTGAACACCGCCAATGACCTCGGCCCGCTCCAGTTCTTCACGGTGAACAACCCGGATCTGACGGTCGACGTCACCG
>JACCYD010000475.1 GCA_013696695.1 Deltaproteobacteria bacterium
CCCGATCGTGGGGTCGTGCGCAGCTCGCTCGCGGCCGGCCGCGCGTCGTCGGTCAATGGAGGCACGATCGTCGAGCCCGAGCGGCGTACGAACACCTGCACCTCGGGCATCATCAGGAGCGCTTGCATGTCGTCTGCTGGCTCGACGTGCACCTTGGCCGTCGGCGGATCGATCGGGATCGGTAGCGGCGTCAGCTCGAGGTCGAGATCCGATCGCTTGACGCGCGTCGTGAAGGGTGTGGTCACCGAATGCCGGCGCGCGACCTCACCGGACCCGATCGCGGTGCCGAGGTACGGCTCGTCCTCGCGCATCGTCGGCGGATCACTCGACGTTTGTTGCGCGAGCTCCCACTCGGTGATCTCATCGGCAAACACCTCGCGCATGTACTTCGCGACGACGCGCTCGGACACCAGCAGGCCAGCGTCGGAGATCAGCTTCTCGAGATCCGCGAGGACGTCATCGGCCGTCTGATAACGATCCGCGGGATCGCGTGCGAGCAGCTTCATCGTGATCGCCGCGAGCTCCGGGCGGTAGTTGGGGATGTGCGTGCTCGGCGGCTCGGGCTGCGCCGCGACGATCATCTCGAGCGTGTCGTACTCGCTGTGGCCATCGAAGGGACGCACGCCACAGGTCAGCTCGTAGAGGACGATGCCGAGCGAGAATAGATCGCTGCGGCGATCGAGCACCTGACCGCGACACTGCTCGGGCGACATGTACGGGACCTTGCCCTTGAGCATCCCGGTGCGGGTCTTCTCGCGCGTTCGGCTCTCGGCGCGCGCGATGCCGAAATCGACGAGCTTCACCGCGCCGTCGTACGACACCAGGATGTTGCTCGGCGACACGTCGCGATGGACGAGGCCGAGTGGCCCGGTGGGGCCGGTCTTGGCGTGGGCGTACCCGAGCGCGTAGGTGGTGCCATAGATGACGCCGAGCGAGACCTCGAGGGGTATCTCGCGGCCGAGCTCGGACGCGGCGAGCCGCACCGATCGCGCGTCCTGCCCGTGGATGAACTCCATCGCGAAGTAGTAGGAGTTGTCCTCGGTGCCGACATCGAACACGTCGGCGATGTTCGGATGGCGCAGCGTCGCGGCGAGCCGTGCCTCGTCGAGGAACATCTGAACGAACGCCTGATCCTCGGCGACGGCGGGCGAGATCCGCTTGAGCACGACGAGCTTCTCGAACCCGGCCGTGCCGCGAACGCGCGCGAGATAGATCTCCGCCATGCCGCCGACTGCGAGCTTCTTGATGATCTCGTAGCGGCCGAGCGTCGCCCCCTGCTTGAAGTCGTCACCGCGCAACATTCGCCACCCACCGGGTTCCCCAACCTACCATTAGAACTGCGCTCGAGCGGCAAAGCTGACGTGCCAGCGGCCGCGCGGATCGTCGCCGAGTCGCGGACGTAACGGCACCGCGCGTTCCCACGCGAACGCGCCGAACGGCGTCACCACGCGAACCAGCGCCATGCCGATCGACGGTCGGATGTCTTCGACGCTGACCGTCGACCACTGGTTCGTGATCACGCCGGCGTCGACGAACAGAGCAGTCGATAGCAGCTTGTAGATCCGCAGCTGCGCGTCGGCCGAGAACAATGCCCGGATGTTGCCGCCCGCCGGCAGCACGCGGATCTGTTTGATGTTGTCGAGCGGCGGCACCGCGACCTCGATCAGCTCGGTCGCGAGGCGATCATCCTCGTAGCCGCGGACGGTCGAATCGCCGCCGCCAAACAACCGCTCGACCTCGGGGAGCAGCGCGGCGCCACCGAGCGGAAAGCCATGGTCGTAGCGGCCATCGACACGCAACACGAGGTTGCTGCCGACCGGCCAGTACTTCGAAGCGACACCGGCCGCCTTGAGGAACGTGTCCTGCCCGAAGTTGATCGACAACAGCGGGTGCGCGAACGACACCTGACCTTCGAGCCGGAACCCGGACTCGGGCGCGAGCGGCTGCAATTGTCCCGAGCGATCGTTCCGGTGCTCCCACTCGATGAACAGGCCGACCGAGCCGGTGGTCGTCGCGATCGGAACCTGCGAGTCGTCGTCGTCGGCGCCGATCGGGCGCAATACGTCGATGTTGCGCTCGCGGCGCCGGTAGTTATAGGTGAAGCCGCCGTTCACCGCGTGGGCCGCCGAGATGGCCGTGCGGGCGTAGCTCTTCGAGCGCGACAACGTCAGGCTCGCGCCGGTGGTCTGCAGGACGCCGAAGCGTTCGGTGTCTTGCTGGCGGTGAAAGCCAGCGAGCTCGATCTGGGGCTCGAGTGGGATGTTCGCGCGCCGCGACAGCCACCGCGGGATGCGTAGTGTTCCCTCGGCCGCGAGCTGCTTGAACGTGAGCTCTTGGTCGAGCAGGTCGGGCCCGTCGAGGCCCGCCGTGCCCGCGACGTCGAGCGACATGCCGGTGCCGGCGAGGTTCTTGAACGTGAACACCGCGTTGACGAACGCGCCGTTGAAGCTCGAGTACCCGACGCCGACATCGAGACCCATCGGGTAGTCGTAGCGCTCGGTGACCTCGATCACGGCGTTGAGCGCGCCAACCGTCGTGGTGTCGATATCGAGCAGGCGAACGTTGACCGATTCGAACAGGCCCATGTTGCGAAGCTGGCGGGTGGCCTCGGCGAGTGCGCCGGCGGTGAGCGGTAGCGTCTCCCGGAAGCGGGCCTGCGCGAGCTCGGCGAGGATGATCGACTCGCGCGTGCGGAAATTGCCGCGCAACACGATCTTGCCGATCTTGAGCTGCTGCGTGTTCTTGATCCGGTAGCGCACGTGCATCCGGTGCGCGCCGTTCGGCACCGCCTCGATCTCGACACTGGTGCGTGGCCGGCCGCGCGAGAACAACCGATCCTTCACGAGATCGCGGGTGTCTGCCGTGACCAGCTCGCGATACATGAGGTTCGGGGCGGTGGCGACGCAGCGCTCCGAATTCCCCGGCTCCGCGATCTGAGGAGTGGCGTAGAGCTCCGCCAGGTCGCCGAGCACCTCGCGACACAGCGCGCGTTGCTCCTCGGTGGCGAGCGTGGGCTTGCCGTCGAGCTCGATCTCGATCTGGGTGAGGTGGGTCGGCAAGCCGGCGTCGATCGTGAACTGCACGTAGAGGTCGGCCGTGATGTCGGTCGGCAGCACCGCCGCGGACATCGCGGCGCTGCCGAGTGCGGCGGGCGTCGTCGCAGCACTGACCGCGACCCGCGCATCTCGATATCCGCTGCGGCGATACAGTCCCCTGATGCGTTCGACATCCGCCGCGAGGTTCGTGGACGTGGCGGGTGCACGTGCGCCGAGCAGCTTCGCCGTCGTGCCGATCGGTTTCGTGATGATGGCGTCGAGGAGCTGGGCCTCGGCCCGCCGGCGATCCTGGTCGAGCGCGAGCGTGCCGGCGAAGGTGACGCGCCGGACGGTGCGGCCGCGGCCCTGCGAGATCCGGTAGACGATGCGATCGAAGTTGGCGTCCGGGAACTGCGTGCGGTGCCAG
>JACCYD010000499.1 GCA_013696695.1 Deltaproteobacteria bacterium
AACGTGAAGCGGTCGCGGACGACGCTCGACGCCGGGCTCGTCAGATCGCCCTCGGTGATCGCCCCGCACATGCCCGACAGCGCTCCAAAGCCCATCGGCGCGGCCGGCGTATCGACCGCGGTGTCCAGCGGCGGCGCGCCATCGAGCAAAAGCTCGGTCTGCGACGTACCGGCACACGCGGCCAGCCCGATCAGGAGCGCTCTCATCGCGGCCGGACGCTACCCGCGGCGGCCGGTCCTGCCTAGTGGCGATTTCAGTCGCCAGGTCCCGCCACGGGTAGCTTCAAATCACCCGCGACCTGAATACACGCGAAGGGTTTACCCTTCTTCGTCAGGTGCTCGCGGGGTACCTGGACCGTGCATGCGGGTCTTGATCGTCGACGATTTCGCGGATGCCGCATCGATGACCCATGCTGCTCGAGCTCCAAGGCCACACCTGCCGCGTCGCGAGCTCGGGATCCGAACGGTTGATGATCGCGGAGTCATTCGATCCCGAGGTCTGTTTGCTGGACATCGGCCTTCCCGACATCTCTGGCTTCGAGGTTGCTCGCACGTTGCGCATGCGCTGGGGCAAGCGCCCGCTGTATCTCGCCGCGATCACGGGCTGGGGCGACGTCGCCACGCGCAGCCGTGTCCTCGCCGCCGGCTTCGACGAGCACGTCGTCAAACCAACGGACAACGAAAAGCTCAACGCCATCTTGTGGACCGCACGCTCACGCACGATGGCGTGATACCCCTGGAACGCGCGGCGCGACCTGGTTGCACTTCGTCATGAACGATCACCCCTCACTCCGCGCAGCCGTCATCGGTGGCTCCACCATCGACACGCTGACGCAAGTCGTCGGCGAGCTTCCGGTGCAGTGCGGCTTCGCCGTCTTGCTCGGTCACGATCAGCCTGGGCTGGCGAGCGCGCTGCGCGCGACCTCGAAGTTGCCGATCGTCGACGCCGAGACGAATCAGCGAATCGAGCACGGTCGCGTGTACCTGCTGCCTGCGAACATGGACGTGCTCCTCCAGCACGGCACGTTCATCATCGCACCGCCCTCAGTTCCGGGCGTGCAACTCGATCGGCTTCTGCGCTCGGTCGCCGACGACATCGGCCGCAATGCCACCGCCTTGATTCTCGACGGCGTCGGCACCGATGGCGTGCTCGGCATCAAGCGCATCAAGGAGGCCGGCGGCGTGGTGATGGTCGGTCCGATGCGCGAGGGCGCGCTCGGCGAGCTGCCGCGCGCGACGCTCGCGACCGGCTTGGCCGACGCAGTCCATGGCCTGGAGGCGCTCGGCTCCCAGCTGTTCCGGATCGCGACCGAGCCGCACGAGGCGCTCGAGGACGACGCGGCCAAGCGCGACATCGAGGCCGTCGCGAGCGACACGCTGCGGGACATCCTCGCGCTGGTCCGGATCCGATCCGGCCACGACTTCAGCCAATACAAGCGAGCGACGCTCTATCGCCGCGTCGCGCGCCGCATGCAGGTTTGCCAGGCCGCGACGATGGCCGATTATCACCTGTTCGTGCGCCAGCATCCGAGCGAGCTCGCGCACCTGTTGCGCGACTTTCTGATCAGCGTCACCAACTTCTTCCGGGATCCCGACGCCTACGACGCCCTCGCCAAGCAGGTCATTCCGAAGCTGTTCGCCGACCGCACGAGCACCGATCAGGTGCGGGTCTGGATCGCGGGCTGCGCCACCGGCGAAGAAGCGTACTCGCTCGGCATGCTGTTGCTCGAGTATCGCGACACGCTTATCGATCGCCCGCAGATCCAGTTGTTCGCGACCGACATCGACGAGAATGCCCTGGCCGAGGCGCGCCACGCCCGTTACGCCGAGACGATCGCGGTCGACGTGTCACCGGAACGGCTCGCCCGCTTCTTCGTCCGCGAGGGCGGCCAGTATCGCGTCACGCAGGAGCTCCGCGAGCTGGTGCTGTTCTCGCCCCACAACTTGTTGCGCGATCCTCCGTTTTCGCGCCTCGACCTGGTCAGCTGCCGCAACCTGCTGATCTATCTCAACCGCGAGGCCCAGGAGCGGGTGCTCGCGATGTTCCACTTCGGCCTCCATCGGCTCGCGGAACGCTACGCGCCACCGAGCATCCTGGTCGATCCCGGTTGCGCGCCGCGCTCCGCGGAGCACCGATCGTGGTGATGTCGCTCGACGCGGATCTTCACGTCAGCTGGGGCTACGTCCTCGGCCAGGAGCTCCCGGCCGGGGCCAGCCGTGTTCTCGAGCTCGTCTCGCCCGATCACGCCGCGCGGTTCTCACAGCTCGTTCGCGACGTGATCGCGACCGGCGTCAGCCAGCAAGCCGAGATCGATCTGACGATCCGCGGCACGACCCGCACCTATGACACGCGGCTCGACCCGCAGCCCGAATCGCACGTCACCGCCGTGTTCTTCGACATCACCCCGAGTAAACAGGCGGAGCTCAGTCTGCGCGAGACCGATCGCCGCAAGGACGAGTTCCTCGCCACGCTATCCCACGAGCTTCGCAACCCGCTGACGCCGCTCAAGGTGGCGCTCGACATCGCACGGATGACCGACGATCCGGCACAGCGCGCCAAGACGCAGGCGGTGATGGAGCGCCAGGTCGCCCAGATCACCAATCTCGTCGACGAGCTGCTCGACATGTCGCGGATCACGCAGGGCAAGGTCGAGCTGACTCGCGTGCCGCTCGATCCGGCCACCGTCGTCGCTGCCGCGGTCGAAGCGACCCGCTCGCTATTCACCGAGTCACGGCACCAGGTGAAGCTCGACGTGCCGCGCGGTCTCGCGACGATCTCCGGCGACGTCGCGCGTCTCACGCAGGTGGTGTCGAATCTGTTGACCAACGCCGTGAAGTACACGCCCGCGGGAGGCCACATCGACGTCGCGATGTCGGTCGATGCCGACCGCCGTGTCGTGATCTTGCGCATCCGCGATGACGGCGTGGGCATCACTCTCGACGTTCTGCCACACATCTTCGAGATCTTCGTTCAGTGTCGAGACACCGTCGGCCGCTCGGTCGGCGGGCTCCGCATCGGCCTCTCCGTCGTCAAGCAACTTGTCGAGCTGCACGATGGCAAGGTCTCCGCGCACAGCGACGGACCGAAACGCGGATCCGAGTTCTGTGTCGAGCTTCCGCTCATTCCTTCAGGCCGCTGACGACATCGGTCAGGAACTTGTGCGCGAGCGTGGCCTGGGAGCGGGCCTCTCGCGCACGGCCCGCGTAGATCTCCGCGACCTGCGAGCGTCCCACCCGATCTGAATCTGCGGCGAGCGATTCGAGCGTCATTGCTCGCTCGTGCAGGGCACGCACCGCGCTCCACAACGCGGCTTCGGTCGCGAGCGACTCGTGCAAGAGTACGTCGCGCGCGCTACTGACGTGTCCGAGATAGCAGCGATAGCGGCGCGCGTGTTCGTCGCCGATCAGCCAGGTCGGCCCGTGACAGTCCGGACACGACACCGGCGATTGCGGACCGAGGCCCCCCAGCGTGGCCGGGTCGACCACGCCGATCCGATCGATCCGGGCTTCGACCCCGATCTGTTTGGGCACCTCGATGGGGTCGATGTCCCGACCGACCCAGGCCGCGAGCGCGGACGCGATCCCGAGCACCGGCGCCACGCGATCCGCCGTCATCGCCGAGACCGCACGGCTCGGTAGCTCGGGGAAGTCGGCATCCTCGGGATCCTGGACGATCGTGAGCCCCCCCGCCTGCTGGATCGCACGCAGCCCCGCGACACCGTCGTCGAGCATGCCCGTCAACAACACGCCGATCGTGCGCGAACCGCATTCCGCCGCTGCCGAGCGAAACAGCTTGTCGATCGACGGCCGCGAATGATTTTCGCGCGGGCCGCCCGACAGCATCAAGTGTTCACCCACGATCAACAGATGGCTGTTCGGCGGCGCGACGTAGATGTGCCCCTTCTCGACCGGTGCGCCTTGCTCCGCCCACTTCACCGGCAATTGCGCCGCGCGCGCCAGGATCGCCGGGAGCTGCGAGGTCTCGGTGGCGCCGAGGTGTTGGACGATGCAGACGCTCGCCGGCAGATCCGGCGGCAGGGGCGCGAGCAGCTTTGGCAGCGTATCGACGCCACCCGCGGAGCACCCGATGACCACGACGTCGCGTTTGGTCGCTAAATTTAGCGCAGTCATTTTCGACACGGGCAGAATTGCAACATGCATTCCGCGGCGACTTCTTCGTAGGCGCTCGCCGTTGTCTACTACGCGCTCGATGTTGTTCGAGTCAGTTACCCTGCGTTGCGGGCAAGCCCTACCGAATCGGATCGCGCTCGCAGCGCTCACCAACGGGCAATCGCACCCCGACGGGTTGCTCGGTGAGGACGAGTTGCGATTCCTGGTGCGCCGCGCAACCGGCGGGTTCGGGCTGATCTCGACGTGCGCTGCCTACGTGGCGCTCGACGGGAAGGCCTGGCTCGGCGAGCTCGGCGTCGATCGCGACGCGTGCTTGCCCGGGCTCGAGCGGCTCGCCACCGCGATCCACGCCAGCGGTGGTCGCGCGCCTGCCAACCGCGACTCCTGTCGCGCGATGATCCAGATCTTTCACGGCGGCGCGCGTGCCGATTCGAAGCTCACCGGCGAGCAGCCCTGGAGTGCGACGGCGTGGACCGATTCGTCTCCGACGTTCGTGCCGCCACGCGCGGGAACCGCCGATGACATCGCGCGCGCGATCGAAGCGTTCGTCGCCGCGGCGGCACGCGCCCAACGCGCCGGCTTCGACGGTGTCGAGCTGCACGGCGCGCACGGCTATCTGCTCT
>JACCYD010000553.1 GCA_013696695.1 Deltaproteobacteria bacterium
AGGTTGCTCGGGGTGAGGTGCGAGCGTACGCGGCTATGTAGCGCGCGAGCCGGGCTCGCGCGCGCCGATCGGCCACGGGCTCGGGCCGAGTGCGGAGAAGCGTTGCGCGCGACGCGCGGCGGCTTCGACCCTGGTCAGCGGCGCGGCGTCGTAGCCGCGGCCCTCGGGATGCCACACGTGATAGACGCCACCGGCGACACCACGCTTCGCCCAGGTATCGACGACGTCGATCCGCAGCGGATGATGGATGCCCATGTGCGGATGCAACGCGTGCGGCGGGCACCACGCGCGGAACCGAACACCACCGACGCGCAGATCGCGCCCTGCGGCCTCGCGCAGCGGAACGAGCACGTTGTTGACGGTGACCGCGAAGCGCTCGGGATCGAGACCGATCGCGCGTAGCTCGAGCCGCTCCATCGACGAATCGACGTAGCGCGCGGTGCCGGTCTGCGTGGCTTCCTCGCCGAGCACGTGCCAGGGCTCGATCGCGTTGCGGACCTCGAGGCCGCCCGCGCCGGCGTCGATCGTGCCGACCAGCGGGCAGCGCAGCTCGACGAATGGCCGGAAGGCATCGGCGGGCAACGCGAGGTCGCGCGGCGCGAGATGCGCGAGCACGTCCTCGAAGTCGCGCCACATCCAGTAGGGCAGCAGGAAGCGATCGTGCAGGCTGGATCCCCAGCGCACGAGCTCGTGCACGTACGGCTCCGCCACGAACGCCGACACCAGCGAGCGGATCAACACGGCCTGCGCGGTGACCATGCGCGGATGCGGCGGCATCTCGAATGCGCGGAACTCGACGAGGCCTTGCCGGCCGAACGGCGTGCCCGGGTCGAACAGCTTGTCGATCGAGATCTCCGCGCGATGGGTCGAACCGGCGACATCGACGAGCAAGTGACGCAGCAGCGCATCGACCTGCCACGCGGGTGGATTCTCGTGGAGCCGCGGCAGCGCGAGCTCGAGCTCGTAGAGCGCATCGTGGCGCGCTTCGTCGACGCGCGGCGCTTGCGACGTCGGCCCGACGAACATGCCGGAGAACATGTACGACAGCGACGGATGATGCTGGACGAACGCGATCAAGCTCGCGAGCAAGCTCGGGCGCGTCAGCCACGGCGATTGCTCGGCGCGCGGGCCACCGACGGTGATGTGATTGCCGCCGCCCGATCCGGCTGCGCGACCATCGAGCAAGTAGCGCTCGGCGGTGAGCCCGCACGAGAGCGCAGCGTCGAACACCACGTGATGCAGCTCGGACGCCTCGCGCGTCGACGTCGCTGGAGGGAGGTTGACCTCGAGCACGCCCGGATCCGGCGTCACAGCGAACCGCTTCATCGCCGGTGACGGCGGCGGCGGATAGCCCTCGAGGTGCAGCGCGAGCCCGCTCGATGCACGCGCGAGATCGACCGCGGCGATCAGCACGCAGAACTGCTCGAACGTCGAGACCGGCGGCAGGAACACCCAGAGCTGCCCGTCGCGCGGCTCGACCGTCAACGCGGTGCGAATTCCATCCTCGGCGAGATCATCGAAGCTCGTGCGGATCAAGGTCGCTCCCCGGGTCGCGTGCGCGGCTTGACTTTCGTCGGGTGCATCGCGCCGCGGATCCGGAAGCGTGGGCGCCTCCGTCCACGTCACTTGCGCGCCTTCGACGAGGCTGCCGAGCGGCAGCCGCAGTCCGACGGGGCTGTCGCCGGCGATCAAGAACAGGTGCTGCCGGCGGAACTGCCAGCGCTCGGTGAGCCACCCGGTAGCGGTGCGGCCGAGCGGAAGCACGTAGCCGACGGGGGTGCCGACGCCGCGATCCAGGATCTTCGCGAGCCGGCGGCGCTCCTCGGGATCGTCGAGCCCGGCGGTCCGTGGATCGATGCTCGGTGGCAGTGCGGCTTCGGTGCGCACGAGCTCCCAAGGATCCTCGAAGGCCTCGTGCAGCTCCGGCTTCACGCCGAGCGCTGCGGCGAGGTGCGTGCCTGCGCGTTGCGCGGCTTCGATCGTCCCGGCCTCGGTGACCTCACGAGCTGGCCACATCACGGTGGCGTCGCGGCGCGAGATCACATCGAGCGCCCAGCGCGGCAGACTCTCGCCGGGATACGCCTTGCCCTGGCGATACAGGATGATGCCGCCGGGCGCGAGGCGATCGCGCAGCAGGTCGGCGAGCTTGCGGCCGCGGCGCCACTTGTCGGCACCGATCGCGCCGCCCTGCCATTCCTCTTTGGTCTGACCTTCGCGCGCGACGAACGTCGGCTCGCCCCCGATCCAGACGTCGAGGCCTGCAGTCGTCAGCGACTGATCTGCATGGTCACCGGCCGCGAGCAGCTGGGCCCACACCTCGTCGGTGTATGGCGCGGTCGGCCGCGCTTCGTGACCGAGCCGCCGGATCGACGTCTCGAACTCTGCTTCGGCTGCGGCGACCTCACTGGTGCCATCGAGTGGCGAGGCGTGCCCGGGCGATGCCGTCGCGGCGAGCGGGATGTGGCCTTCGCCGCACAGCAGGCCGCTGGTGCCATCGAAGCCGATCCAGCCGGCACCGGGGATATACGCCTCGGCCCACGCATGCAGGTCGACGACATCGTTGCCGACGCCCTTCGGCTCGTCGGGAATCATGCCTTCGTCGGCGAGTTGCACGAGGTACCCCGAGACGAACCGCGCCGCGACGCCCCGTGCGCGCATCAGCGCGACCAGCAGCACCGCCGTATCGCGGCAGCTACCGCGCTTGTTGGCGAGCGTCTCCTCGGGCGTCCACACGCCGGACTCGTTGCGGATCACGTACGCCGTTCGCTCTCGCACCTTGCCGACCAGCTCGACGAGCAGCCCGACGGTATCCTTCTTCGCGGGGAGCTCCTTGAGCAGCTCCATCCCCGCGCGGCCGAGGCGATACGCCGGATCTCCGGTGTCGAGATACGGCGCGAGCTCGGTGTCGAGCCGATCGGGATACGTGAACGGCGCGTCGCGCACGCGGTCGTCGATGAAGAAGTCGAACGGGTTGATCGGCTTCACGTCGACGGTGAGCTCGACCAGGATCTCGAGGGCGGTCACCGTTTGACCGGTCTTGAAGGTCACGCGAGCGACGTGATTGCCGTGCGGATCGCGCTGCCAGCGCAGGCGATGCTCCGGCGAGACGACGAGCGAGTAGCTCTCGATCCGCGCACGTGCGTGCTCGGCCGGACGCAACCGGATGATCTGCGGCCCGAGCAGCGCGGGACGAGGATAGACATAACGG
>JACCYD010000562.1 GCA_013696695.1 Deltaproteobacteria bacterium
AAGTACCACGCGCTCGAGCGTGAGCTTCGTATCCACCCCCGCCATCGCGATGCCATCGCCGCCCGATGCTGCTCCGAAGATCTGGAGATCGTAGATCGTCACGTCGATGCCACCGGCAACGCGCACGATCGAGCCGGCGTCCGTCCTGGTCAGCGTCGCACCCGGGGCGGCGAAGATGGTGACGGAGCGCGACAGATCCTGGAGCGGCGTCACTTCGACGCTGCCGCTGATCTTGAAGAGCAGCTTCGTCGTCGCGGTCGCGACCAGCAGGTCGGCGCACGGCGAAGCCTGCGAGCAATCATCGCCCGTGCCGGCTTCGGCGATGTACGCGACGTCAGCGGCCGCCGCGCACGCGCCGCTCGGCAAGCAGACCTCCGAGGAGCAATCGGTGTGCGCGGTACACGCCTCGCACGTGTTCGCGCTGACATCGCAGACCGGCGTGGTGCCGGCGCAGTCCGTGCTCGCGACGCACTGCACGCAGAGCTGCGCGGACAGCTTGCAGACCGGCGTGGCGCCGTCGGTGCAGTCGGTGTTCGACGTGCAGGCCTGCCCGGAATCACCCAGACACGCAGCCGACGTGGCGTTCTCCGGAAGCTCGCACGAGAGCTCGTTCTTGATCTGGCAGCCGGTTCCGACGCCGACGGCGACGAGTACGAGTGCGAAGCGGGTCATGGCTTCCTCCAGGCGACGCACACGGGGTGACGCTCGAAACCCGCCATCAGAACCGCCCCAGCCAGCCGATGTAGGCGCTGCCGTGCGCGATCGCGGCGACCGGCCGCGACTCGGTCTTTCCGGTCATCCGGTACCAGAGCATCCCACCGCCAACGGCCAACGCGCCGCCGATGGCGAGCCCGACGCCGAGCGGTGCCGTGTTGCTGATCTCGGGAGGCTCGTCGGGACCCTTGTCCTCGTCGATCGCGAGCATGACGACGCCGGTCAGGATCAGCGCCGCGCCGGTACCGATCGTGATGATCGGCAACGTTCGGCTCGGCTTGCCGCTGGTCTCGACGACGCTCAGCGCGACCTCGACATCCGTGGTCTCGCCGGCTTTCACCGTGACCGTGCGGGTCTCCGTGCGATGGCGCTCTCGCGTCACGGTGATCTCGTGGCTGCCCTCGGGGACATCGCCTTCGAACGGCGTCGAGCCAACGGCCTTGCCGTCGATGTCGCACGTCGCACCGATGGGGTTCGAGGTGATCTTCACCTTCCCGTTCGAGCGCGGGATAACCTTTGCCAACGAGGCCATCAGATCGTCGGCGGTGGTGCGCAACGTGGCATCGCTGCAGCGCTCGCAGAAGCGACGCGCTGATCCCGCCTTCGCACCCTTCTCGAACCAGTATGCGGTCACCGTGACCGTCTTCTCGATGTCGCCGCCGGCCTGCACGTCGACGCGCGCGAACACGATCGACTGGGCGCGGCCACGCTTCTCGATGACGCCGCGCGCGCATGCCTCGTCCTCGATCACGAAACAATCGACCAGCGTCGCGATCGCGTCGGAGGGCAGGGCGACCGCCACCAGCGTGTGGCCATGCTTCTTCAGCCAGCCTTCGATCTGACGGACGAGCTGCGGCTGCATCGTCGCTTCGCCTGCGACGACGACGCCGACATCGGCGGATGCGGTCGCCGGGGCGAACGCGAGAACGAGGAAGACGAGGAGGTGTTTCACCATGGGTAGTGGAGCGGGAAAGTCTTGTTGTCTTCGATCACGACGCTTGTCGACTTGTCGACGGGAGGTTGGGAATCGGGGTTCATCACCCTCACCGTGTGCTTGCCGACGGTCAGCCGGATGGTCGTCGTCGTCTCCCCGTGCTTCGTACCGTCGACGAAGACCGTGGTGATCGGATAGCTGCTCACCCTCAGGCTCCCATACTTCTTTTCGGCCACCGCGAGGCGTGGGGCATCTTTTTTCGGGTCCTTTGGCGCGACGACGACGGCCGCATCCATCGGTGCTGGCGCCGCATCCACCACCGCGGCGTCGGGCGGTGCGGACGCATCCGGCGGGGGCGCCGCAGGGGCATCTGGTGGCGTGCTCGCGACCTGCGATCCCGAGCCCCGCGATCCACCCTTCAGCGCGACGGTGACACCAAGCGCGATCGCGCCGCTCGCGATCGCGATCGCGAGGACGATCAACGCGATCGTGCTGCCCTTGCGCCGTCGATGATCGATCGTCCCGGTGGGGGCGTTCATCATCGCACCGAGGCTGAGTGCCGCCGCGGGCCGCGTGTTCGCGTGACCCAGCTGGGCGGGCGTCTGGTACGGCGCGACCGTCGCGGCGTGGCCGATCTGCTGCGGCGTCGCATTGCCCGACCGCAGCAGGCTCTGCCTCATCGGTGCCTGCCCGGGGAATCGCTGCTGCAAGGTCGACATCAGGACCTCGCGCCCGGCCTTCGGCGTATCGACGCACTCGAGCAGATCGTGAAGCGCCTGCTCGGCGGTCGCATAGCGCGACGGCATGTCGCGCTCGAGCAGCTTCATCACCACGCGCTCGACATCTTTCGGCACGTCACCGCGCAGCGATCGCGGGCGTGGAATCTGACCGAACAGCACGGCCGCGAGCGTCGCGCGCGTGTCGTCGGCG
>JACCYD010000563.1 GCA_013696695.1 Deltaproteobacteria bacterium
GTCGATCAGGGCGGCCATCGCGAAGTGCGGCTTGGCATCGCAGAGCTCCTTCCACTTGCCGCCGACCGAGGCTTCGAGCTCGTGCGCGAACGAGCCCATCGCGGCGGTGCCATCTGCGCGGATCATCCGATCCTCGACCGTGCACTCGAGCGAACGGTCGTCGAAGCGGGCGGTCGCCTCGAAGATCTGGAGCGCGGTCTTGAGACGCGTGGCGAGCCGGATCGCGATCGCGCGGGCCATCCCGGGCGTGGTCCCGAGAACTACCCACGCGCCAGTTTCGGGCTTCAGGTGCACCAGCTCGAGCTCGGTGCCCTTACCGGTGCGCGGCCACGCAGCCGTCGACGCTGCTTGCTCGCTGCGCGTGAAGCCGAGCTCCTCGAGCACGTGATCGAGTGCTGCGCCCGTACCGCGATCGCGTCCCGACGATCCGAGCAAGGCCGCCTGCTCCAACTGCTTCATTGGAGCGAGCATACGCCTACCGGCGCTTCGCGACCTTGGCGGACCGGCTGGCCGTGAAATTACTTCCCGAACGTGACGTTCACGCCGAGCCGGCCGAGATGCGCGATCAGCGGCGCGCGGGTGCGCTTCGCCACAGGTCGATTCATCCACCGATCAACGCGCGGCTTCTACCGCAGCGCGGATGTCGGCGCTCCACATCGAGAGATCTTCGGCGCTGGCATCCCACGCGAGCACGCGCGCACCCGACGCGTCGAACACGAACGTGTCGTGCTTCTGCGCGCCAGCCTGCATCTGCACCCAGGCGGGGCGACCGGGGGCGGGCTCGCGAAACACGGGCACGCTCACGATCGAGTTGAAGTCGGTCGCGTTGACGTCCGACAGCACCGCAAACTGCACGTCGCCGCCGAGGTCAGCTGCCAGCGTTTCGAGGGCCCCAGCCTGGGACCGGCAGCTACCTCAAAACCCTTCGAGCAGACTCACCACGATGATCTTGCCGGCGAACGTGTCGACGCCGTAGACCTCGCCGAGGCGCGGACTGTCCGGCTGGACATCCTCGAGCCGCCAGGTCGGCAGCATCGACGGATCGCTGGGCGGCGCATCTGACGCGCCTGGCGCATCTGACTGCGGCCCGACGCCACCGGGTTGACCGCACGCGATCAAGAACAACATCGAGGCGGCCCACTTCATGGTGTCGATGGTACGCCCGAACCGGTTGCCCGGATCCTGTCGATTATCTCGACGATGCGAAGGGCGTCGTCACCCCGCAACAGCGCGAGACGCTTGCCTGCAGCATCGAACACTTCGATCACGGGGAGTGCGGCAGCGCCCGCAGGGAGCTGTGGCGCATCTGCATCGGGCCACGCGGTGGCGTCGACCTTGACGATCGCGACGTCAGGCCACCGCGAGGCTGCGGCCTCGAGCCGCTTCGAGATCTCGACACAGGGCGCACACCAGGTCGCCCAGTAATCGACCACGGTGAGCTTGCCGAGCTCCGGGGCGATTCGCTTCGGCGCCGGCCGTGCGAGCGACCGCGAATACGACAGCGCGACGAAGCCGCCGATCGACGGCACGAGCTGGTTGCCGGTGACGTCGGCGTACAGCGGAATTCGCGCGCCGACGGCCACGTCGAGTCCGGGTCGAACGGCCCAGGTTCCAGAGACCGACGCCGTCGACTGCCAGCCGCCTGCATTGGCCGACGACAGCCGTCCGCCCATGAACGGATCCGGCTCCGTCGTGCCATCGCGCCACTGCGCATCCGCGGTCGCGACCAACCCCAAGCGCTTGGTCACCGCATACCGCGCGCCGATCGTCGTGCGCTGCTCGCTGCCCCATTCGAAGCCATCGCTCGCGCGCCGGATCGGCGATCGAAACGTCAGCTGTGCGAACACCGAGAGAAAGCGCGTCGCGGCGATGCGGGCATCGACCTCGGCGATCCACCACGGCACGCCGCGCCCGAGCGTCAGGTAGCTCGCTTCCGGTGCCAGATTCGCGGCACCCGCGCGTGCGACGTATGGCCCGGTCGGCAGCGCCAACCCCACGGTGATCCCCGCACCCCAGCGTCGTGTGCGCGGCCAGGCCTGCCGCACGCGAAGCTCCAGATCACCGATGCCGGTATCGGTGCGGCGCTCGGCGATCGTGCTCGCACTCAAGGCGCCGATCGGGAGCTGGACGTCGAGCGACGTCGCGGTCGGCGCGGTCGCCTGGATCTGCAGGAGCGCGAGGTGAACCGCCACCGCGAGCTGGTTCGGGTTAGGCGCCTCGCTCGTTCCCTGTTGCAGACGATCGTAAGGCACGAACGCGTAGCTCGAGCGCGCCGCGAGCGACCATCGATCCTCCGTCTGTGCAGTGTCGACCAGCGCTCCACCCGGGAGCGCGGGGTTCACTCACGTCGTGCACTGCGCACGCGCTGGTCGCTCGAGCGCGAGGAGCGACATTACGAGGATCAACGCGCGCACGAGCACGAGTGTAGTACGCCCGACCCGCATGAAGGTAACGTCGAGCGGTTGCGACCGAAAGTCGCCTGGAATCACGGCAGGTTCGTGAGCTGATAGCGCACGACACGCGAGCCGCCCAACGCGAGGTTGCTGTCGGAGACCCACACCTTGTCGCCCTGCACGCCGACACCGCGCGGGGTCAGCCCTTGCTCCGCGGCGACTGCCCCGTCTGCGAAGTCGCTCTTGCCGAGCACGGCGCCGGCACTCGTGCCCGACGACGTCGGCCGCGGCGTGTGCACGACGACGCGGAAGTTCACCCCGTCAACGACGAACAGGCTGCCGTGCGCCACCGTGATCGCGCCGGGAAGATGGAAGCCGATCGCGTTCGGCGTCTGCGAGCCGGCCGCGGCATTCGGCGACCCGGTCGCGCCGCCCGCCTGACCGACGAAGAAATCGGCCGGTTGATTGTTCTGCGTCGGCATGCCGTTCCAGCCCATCACGCGGTTGTTCTGCGAGTCGGAGACGTAGAGCCGCTCGCCGTCGAAGAACACGTCGAGCGGCTGGTTCATCGAGCTCGGCGTGGGTGGCGACGGCGCGTCGGCGACATTGAAGTTGCCCTGACCGAGCACGACATCGGCGGGCGCGGCATCGGCGGTCGGGAAGGTCGACCAGATCAGGACGCGATGATTGCCGGTGTCGGCGACGACGAGGCGCGTCCCGTCGGTCCACACGCCGCGTGGCGCGGACAGACTGGCGGAGCTGGTGGCCGGAGCCGATCCGGTGAGCGAGGTTTGCCCGAGGACGGTGTTGAAGGTGGGCCCGCTCGCGGCGGGAATCGCGTTGAGGATCACGATGCGGTTCGACGAGGTGTCGGAGACGACCACCGACGTGCCGTCGCACGCGACATCCCCGATCGTCTCGAACATCTGCGCGGGGGTGGTGAGGAGCCGGTTCGTCGGGCCGGTGGTGGCTGTCGTCAGCGAGGTTTGTCCGATCGCGAGATCCGCGGCGGCGGAGAACACCAGCACGGGAGCATTCATCTGGAGCACGCGGGCATTCGTGAAGTCGCTGATCCACATGTGCTCGCCCGCGAAACACAACCCGCCCGCGGAGCGCGACGTATCGGCGGTGGTTCCGCTGGTGCGCGTGGTGATGTCCGGCGCGCCGATCGCGAGGTCCGCCGCCTGGCCATTGGTGAGCGGCGGCGCGGTCGGAAGTGTCGGACCGTCGCTGCTATCGGTGATCGCGTCGTCAGTGGGGGCGTCGGTCGGCGTCTCGAGAACTTCTCCGCAGCCGGCGAGCAGCAAGGCCCCGATCGACATCCTCATCGCCCGACGATACACTCCATGTGGGCGCGCCCACAAACGCTCACTTGGTGGCCAACGCGACGAGACGGGCTACTTGACGTCGAGGGCGATCGCGATCTTTTCTTTCTTCTCGACGCAGGTCTTCTCGGTGCACACCGCGAAGCGCATGTCGCCCGCGAGTTGCTGCATGCCGGCGGCACAGGTCGCGAGATCGAATTGCCAGCTCGCCCTCGTCGCATCGAGCTGGAGCGCATCGGCGCCTCGTTGCGTCGGCTTGCTCAGCGCACATCCGGCCGCTGGCGTGACGGCCAGCCTCGACGGATAGTCCGGGTTGATCTTCCAGCCCTGCTTCGGCGTCACCGTCAGCTGGAACATCGTCGACGTCTCGGGGACGCCGAGCGCCACCTTGTATTCAGTGGTCTCCGAGAGCGTGGTCTCGGTGACGGCGATACCGGCCTTGATCCGAGGTGCGGTTTCGGCCGGCTCGCCGCTCGGTGGCGCCGACTTGGAGCAAGCGACGAGCAAAACCAGGATCGACCAGCGCATGGTGCTGGGACCCGACCGGACACGGGCTTTATTCCGAGCCAGTTGCACTGGTGATCGCGATCGGGTCGACTGTGGAGCCGATGCGCACGAGCGAGCCGAAGGACCGCAAGCGAAGCGGCGCAGGTGATCGCCGGCGCGCGGGTGGATATCTCGTGCAGCTGTCGTGGCTCGAAGGGTTTCCCGACGCAGGTGGCTGGCGGGCGATCGAAGGCGATCGCCTGATCACGCTCGAGGGCGGGGCGGTCGCGAAGGCGAGACGCATCGCCCGGACGGTGATGCGAGAGCATCCGCAGGCGTTGCCGAAGCTGGTCGGCGACGTCGAGCGATGGTGGGCGATCGTGGACGCGAAGCTGCGGTGGTGCAGTGCGGCGATCGCGGGCACGGCGGAGGCGCTCGACGTGTTGCCGCTGCTGCCGGTGCGGCTGACGCAGGCGGTTCGCGAGCTGGCTGGCACGACCGCCGGAGAAGCGGCGCGCGTGGCGGCGATCGCGTGGGTCGCGGAGCCCGACGTGCTCGACGAGATCGTCGGCTGGTTGGCGGCGCATCGCCAGGCGTTGCGCGTGGTCGAGGAGCCGGTCGGCGAGCTGCCGCCGTGGCGCGTGATGCTGGCGCTCGCCCGCCTCGCGGTGATCGGGGCGAGTGGTAAGCCACGCGCGGTGCGGGAACGCGGGGTCGATGCCTTGCTCGCGTTGTGCGCGGTGGATGCGCCGGATCCGTTCCCGGCGCTCGACGTCACGCGCAATGTCGAGAGTCGGTTGCGGAGGCAGAACGCGACGGAGGCGCCGGTGCCGAACCGGAGCAGGCCGCGCGTGGTGCCGTGGATCGTGTCGGTGGCGACGTGCGACGACGACGCTCGCCAGCGGATCCTCGCGGGGGCATCCGAGGCACAGATCGCAGAGGCGTTGCTGCCATGGGAGGCGTGGGAGCGGCAGCATGCAGGGTTGATGGCGCGCGCGAACGAGCTCGCGGCGGTCGAGTTCGACGCGAAGGACAAGGCGGTCCACGACGTCCGCGTGATCCAGAAGCTCGAGAAGGCGCGCGCGCAGGCGCCCGTGCCGGTGTCGGTGGCGGACGCGCTCGACGAGCTGAGGATGCTCGGCCATCCGGCGTTGGCACCGCGTACCGGATCGATCGTGCGCTTGCTCGCCGCGCTACCAGCAGCGCTCGGTCCCGCGGCGCGTGCACGGATGCTGGTGCACGCGGTGAGAATCGCGGCGACCTCCGAGGTCCACGAGCATGTCGAGTGGGTGTGGGACGCGCTGGCGGAGGCGCTCGATGACAGCGCGCCGCTCGAGCTCCTTGCGCCCTGGAAGCGTGCACTGACGACCGAGGGAAGGATGTATGTCGAGCAGGATCTGGCCGAGGATCTGAAGCGCGCGGACGTGCAGCGGCTGGTTCGCGTGCTGATCGATCTGGCATGGCGCGGGCAGGTCGCACGCGAGGATCCAGGGCGCGCTCGAGCCTGGCTCGCGGCCGGCTCGACCGACGAGATCCTGGTCGCGGACCTGGTGGCCGCGCTGCGCGACGTCGAGGGCTATCTGCTCGTCGAGGTCGCGCGTGGGGCACTCGCGATCGCGGAGCGCACGGTGGCGGATGTCGTCGCGATCGCGAAGCCGCTGCTGGAGCTCACCAAGTCGTCGCGGCACTACTCGGTGCGCCAGCTCTCGGTGCTGTTCGAGCACGCGGCGAACACCGGCGGCGGGTGGATCATGCGCGCGGCACTCGAGGCGAAGCAGGGCGAGGCGCTGACGACGATCGCGGACACCATGAAGCTGCTGCCGAAATCGAAGTGGCCGCCGCTGACGCGCGAGACGAAGGCGAGCTGGATCGAGCGCTATCCGGTGGCGCTCGCTCCCGCGCTGCGGCGGCTGGCGTCGGTGGATCCCGATGCCGAGCGCTCCGCGGCGAAGCGCCTGGCGACCGACCTGCCCGAGCCGGAGGCGCTCGAACGCGAGATCGCGGCGCTGCGGACCCGACTCGGTAACGCCGGCGCGGCGAAGCGGCTCGCGAACCTCGAGGCCCGGCTCGCGAAGCCCACGCTGCCATCGCCGGCGCGGCTCACCAAGCTCGCCGCGAAGCTCGAGCGCGCGGCGCGAGAGATCGGCCTTCAACGCTTCACGTCGGAGATCACGCGCGGGGCGAGCGCGCGCGTGATGAAGGCGTTCGGCATGACCCAGTTGCCGGAGTGGGCGATGGCGCCGAAGACGATCGCGCTGCTGTTCGCGCTGCTCGACCTCGAGGATGCGGATCGCGAGATCGCGGGCCGGCTGGTGCGCGCGCGCAGTGGGCCACCTCCGTGGGATCTGCGCGACGAGCAGCCGAATCGCGAGTTCCTCGCGCAGATGCGGCAGGCCAACGTCGATCCCGTGCCGTGGCTCGACGACACGCCGCGCACGATCACGCCAAGAGATGGCGAGCCGTTCACCCTCGCGATGACGAGCGATCCGATCGAGGTGTTCGCGATGGGCGCGCACTTCGAGACCTGCCT
>JACCYD010000590.1 GCA_013696695.1 Deltaproteobacteria bacterium
GGCCGAGCACCACGAGACGCACGCGGGACGGGTTGTCACCGGGGAGCAACGCCACGGCCCAGGAGCCCACCGCGCGCCAATGTTTGGTCCACGTCGGGTTTGGCGTGATCGTGCCGAACGACGCGCCGGTCGAGCTTCCCTTCGGCTCGAGCAGGATCGACCGACCGCGAAACCGGCTGACCACGCCATGATCGACCTCGAGCTTCGCGAGGGCGTCCCAGAGCGTCCCGTTCGTGATGTCGAGATCCAGGGTGGTGGTGCCGAACGCAGTCACGGTGCAGCCCGAGGCGTCGGAGAGCTTCCGCGCGACATCGTGGAGCGGGGCCTTCTGGACCTTGATCGAGATCTGTTTGGGGGCTGCCGAGAGCGTTCCCGACATCAGGATCAATACGAGGAAGGGCCAGCCGATCCGCATCTTCACAAATGATACGCGGATGCCCGAACCGCGATCATCGGAAGTTGACAGGGGGATCCCAGCTAGCGAGGGTACGGGATGCTTGTGGAGCCGGCCTTCGACGATCGCGGCCTGGTGCCGTGCATCGTGCAGGACGCGACCTCCAGCACCGTGCTGATGATGGCGTGGATGAACGCCGAGGCGCTGCGGTTGACGCGCGAGACCGGCATCGTCCACTTCTGGTCGCGATCGCGCGGGGCGTTGTGGAAGAAGGGCGAGACCTCGGGCAATACCCTCGCGCTCGTCGAGCTGCGTCTCGATTGTGATCGCGACTGCGTGCTGGTGCGTGCCACCCCCGCCGGTCCGAGCTGCCACACCGGCACCACCAGCTGCTTCTTCACCCTCGACGACGGGGACACCGACGATGGCATCGCGCCGATCCTGGCCCGCCTCGACGCGATCCTCGCAGCCCGCCGCGATTCGGCGACCGGCGAGCACAGCTACACCAGGTCGTTGCTCGACAAGGGCATGCCGAAAATCCTCGAGAAGATCGCCGAGGAGCATGGCGAGCTCGCGGCCGAGCTTCCAGGACCCGACGACGACAAGGTTATCCACGAGGCCGCGGATCTGCTGTTCCACGTCATGGTCGGGTTGACCGCGCGGAAGATCCCGGTCGACCGCGTGCTCGCCGAGCTCGGCCGTCGCTTCGGCACCAGCGGTCACGTCGAGAAGGCCTCGAGGAAGTGATCGGCGCGCGCGCGAGCCATCCGATCGATCTCCTCGCGCCGGGAGGCGGCCTCGAGCGCGCGATCCCGCACTACGAGGATCGTGCCGAGCAACGCCTGATGTCCGCGGCCGTCGAGCGTGCCCTCGCCGACGAGCGGCCGCTGATCGTCGAGGCCGGCACCGGGACCGGCAAGACGCTCGCATATCTGATCCCCGCCCTGCAGAGCGGCAAGCGGGTGGTCGTGTCGACCGGCACGCGCGCACTGCAGGATCAGATCGCGAGACACGACGTGCCGCTGCTGCGCTCGATCGTGTCGCGTCCGTTCAACGCGGTCGTGCTCAAGGGCGTGTCGAACTACGTGTGCCGCCGCAAGCTCGCCGAGCTGAGCAGCCGCACGCGCGACACCTCGCTGTCGGCGCTGCTCGCGTGGGCGAACGAGACCGCCACCGGCGATCGCGCGGAGATCGAATGGCTCGCCGAGGATGCGCCGCTGTGGAGTGAGGTCACGACCACGCCCGACGCGCGCATCGGCCCGCGTTGCCCGTACTTCGAGCGCTGCTTCGTCACCCAGGCGCGCCGGATGGCCGAGCAAGCGCAGCTGATCCTGGTCAATCACCACCTGTACTTCGCGGATCGCGTGCTGCGCTCGGTGCATCCCGGCGCGCGAGTGTTGCCGGATCACGATGCCGTGGTGTTCGACGAGGCCCATCAGCTCGAGGACGTGGCCACCGAGCACTTCGGTGCGCGGGTGTCGACGCACGCACTGGCAAGCTTGATTCGCGACGCGCACCTCGCGCTCGCGAGCATGCCGCTGTGGACGGGCCGCGCATCGGTGGATGTCCTGCAGCGAGTCGAGCGCAGCGGGCTCAGGTTGTTTTCCCTCGTGCGCTCCGCGATCGGTGGCTCTGGCGAACGGGTGCCGCTGCCGCCCGGGCTATTCGATCATTCCGATCGTCAAGCCGCGTGGTTCGAGCTCGATACCTCCCTCGAAGAAGTCGCGCGCGTCGCCGAAGCCGAAGGCGACCCGAGTCCCGACGCTCACGAGGACGACGGTCCCGAGAATGGGGCCCGCGCCGCACTCACCGGCCTGGCCCGTCGCGCGCGCGAGCTGCGGAATGCCCTCGCGATGGTCGCCGAGCAGCGGCAGAAGAGCCACGTCTACTGGGGCGAGGTGCGATCCACCGGCACCGCGCTCACCGCGTCGCCGATCGACGTCGCGGATCTGGTGCGTCGCCACGTCGTTCGCTCGGGGCCGACTCCGATCTTCACGTCGGCGACGCTGACCGCGGCCGGTGACTTCGCATACACGCGCACGCGCCTGGGACTCGAAGACGCGGACGAGCTGCAAGTTCACTCGCCGTTCGATTACGAGCGCCAGGCGATGCTCTACGTGCCGCGCGATCTGCCTCCGGCCGGCGACGGCTTCTCCGACGAAGCGGTCGTGCGCACGCAGGAGCTGCTCGCGATCACGCACGGTCGCGCGTTCCTGTTGTTCACCAGCTACCGCGCGCTGCAGGAAGCCGCGGTCAAGCTCGCGAAGCTGCCGTATCCGCGCATGGTGCAGGGCGATGCGCCGCGCGCGGCGCTCCTCGATCGCTTTCGCACGACACCGAATTCGGTGCTGTTCGGCACCAGCTCGTTCTGGGAGGGCGTCGACGTCCCGGGCGATGCGCTGTCGCTAGTCATCATCGACAAGTTGCCGTTCGCGGTGCACACCGATCCGCTGATCGCGGCACGCATGCAAGCGGTCGCCGAGGCCGGCGGCGATCCGTTCGCGACCATCCAGCTCCCGGCCGCGGCCATCGCGCTCAAGCAGGGCTTCGGCCGGTTGATCCGACGGCGCGACGATCGCGGGATCGTCGCGATCCTCGACGGCAGGATCGTCACCC
>JACCYD010000595.1 GCA_013696695.1 Deltaproteobacteria bacterium
CATCTGTGCCGCGCGCGTGCCGCGGATCGTCAGCAGCAGGCGATAGATCAGGTAATAGACCAGCGCCACGTCGACGATCGTGGTGGCGATCGACTGGACGGTAAGCCCGCTGACGAATTCCTGGAGCGACGCGGTCATGCTGATGGCGCTGGGTGCACCGCCGGTCGATCAACGTTCGTCGACGGTGCGCTCTACATTCTGGTGTACACCGCGAGCGCGGCTCGGAGCAATGCAACGTTGTGCACGCGAACGACGTGTGCGCCCGAGCGCACGGCCGCGAGGCTCGCCTCGACCGAGGCGGCATCGAGCTGCTCGAGGGTGACATCGTCGGGACGCGGGGTCCCGGCAGAATCCCGCGCGACGATCCGGCGAAGGAACCGCTTCCGGCTCGCCCCGACTACCACCGGGCAGCCAAGCGCACGGCCGAGGTCGCCGGCGTGACGGAGCAGCGACAAATTGCCCTCGGCGTCGGCTCCCTTACCGAATCCGATGCCGGGGTCGACCCAGACCCGACCACGAAGCACCGACGGCAACGCCGCGAGTCGCTCGCCGAGCTCCGCCGCGACCTCGCGCCACGTGACCTCGGCCGCCTCGGCCGCGAACACCTCCCGAAGGCTGCGACCGCGGAGGTGCCCGGCGATGTAGGTACCGGCAAAGTCGTCGAGGAGAGAGGACATCTCCGGGTCGAACAGCCCGCCCGAGACGTCGTTGATGATCGAGGCACCAGCTGCGACCGCCGCCCGCGCGACGGTTGCCTTGGTGGTGTCGACGGAGACCGTCGCGCCGGCCGCCACCAGTGCCCGGATCACAGGATCGATCCGCCGCAGCTCCTCCTCAGCGTCGACGCCGGCCGCCTTGGGGTTCGTGGCCTCGCCGCCGACGTCGATCAGGTCGGCCCCTGCGCGGAGTAGCGCGAGCCCGTGGGCGATCGCGGCGTCGGGAGCGACGTACTTGCCCCCGTCGGAGAACGAGTCTGGCGTGGCGTTGACCACCCCCATGACGAGCGGGCCGAGCTGCGCGACCATCACGCGGCTCTGGATCTCGGAGCCGGGGCGAATTGTCTCGATCACGCCGGTCTCGGCGAACCCGAGAGCCCGGTACATCGCGACCGCGGCCGGCGAACGCTCGGACACGCGCAGCGCCAGGGTGGCGGCGCCCGCGAGCCGGGCCCATCGCATCACCCCGCGGACCAGCACGCTCCCTGCCCCACGTTGCCGGCCTTCGGGAGCCACCCACATCGCGTAAAGATTTGCGCGGCGCGCGTCGTCAGGAGAGATCCGGCCGACGGCCATTCCGATCAGGCGGTCGTCGCTCTCGGCGAACAACACGATCCGTGTCCGATCGGGAGAGGTCGCGCCGATCCACGCCGCGTCGTCACGTGCCTGTGCGCTGTCGAGGGTCTCTCCGAACGAGTCCGGACTGTCCGCCAGCGCGCGCAGCCGCAGCTCGCGCCAGGTGCGCCACTCGACCGGAGCTACGACGCGAATCCGGGTCATGGCCAGCCACGCATCACGACACGCGAATTGGGCGACTAAAGCGAGCTCAGGCCGGCTCGGGCGAAGGATCTTTCTTCGTCCCGATCGGCGGCAGGAGTGGACGCTTCTGCGCCTCTTCCTTCTCTGCTGCAGCGTCCTTGCGCTTCTGCACCACCGGCGACACCGGGCGATCGATCTTGCCGCCGCGAAGCAGCGTGTCGATATCGCCGCCGTCGAGCGTCTCGTACTCGAGCAGCGCTTCGGAGATCATCTCGAGCTCCTTGCGGTGATCGGTGAGGATCTTGGTGGCGACGTCGTACTGCTGCACGACGATGCGGCGAATCTCGCCGTCGATCCGGCGCGCGGTGTCTTCCGACAGCGACGAGCCACTCGAGAAGTCGCGACCGAGGAAGACCTCTTGTTTGCCGCTCGAGAAGTTCAGCGGGCCGAACTCTTCAGACATGCCCCACTCGGTGACCATCGACCGAGCGAGCTCGGTGGCGCGCTCGATGTCGTTGCCGGCGCCCGTGGTCTTCTGCTTGAACACGATCTCTTCGGCGACGCGGCCGCCCATCAAGATCGAGATCTGGTTCTGCGCGAACTCCCGCGTCATGCTCAGGCGATCCTCGGGAGGCAGCTGCTGCGTGACGCCAAGGGCGCGACCTCGCGGGATGATCGTCACCT
>JACCYD010000599.1 GCA_013696695.1 Deltaproteobacteria bacterium
TCGCTGACCGTGATCGCACGCATCGGCTTGTCTTCGTACGACACCGAGATCACCGGCATCGACGGACCGTCATCGACGGCGATGATCGGCGCCGCGTTGTCCTCGCTCGGGGACCGCCCCACTGCGATGACCTCGGCCTCCGGCGGCCTGGTCGGGGGCCGGTTGCGACGCGCGACCACCGTCCCGTGAAGCTCGGTGACGACATCGGCGATGTGCTTGTTGGTGACCCGGTGGCGGTTCTCGAACAGCCACTCCGCGAGGGCATCGCGGAACTGCGCCGCGCTCTGCCAGCGCTCTTCGGTCGATTTCTTGAGCGCGCGCCGGACGATGTCCGACAGCCCCGAATCGAGATCGGCGCCGTACTTGTCGAGGCGAGAGAGCTTGGCGTCGCGCACCATCAGCAGCACGTCGAGCTCGTTCGCCGCCGCGAACAACCGGCGCCCGGTGAGCAACTCGGCGAACACCACACCGACGGAGAACAGGTCGCTGCGAGCGTCGAGCTGCTGCTCGATCACCTGCTCGGGGGACATGTAGCCGTATTTGCCCTTCAGCGTTCCCGACTTGCTCTTGTGCGCCCGATCCGGATCGACGGCGCGCGCGATGCCGAAGTCGACGAGCTTGATGTCGCCGCGCACGCTCATCAGGACGTTCGATGGCGAGATATCGCGGTGGACGACGCCGAGCATCGAGCCGTCGTCGCCGATCAGGTTGTGCGCGTAGTCGAGCGCGTCGAGCACCTCGTGGGCGATCCACGCCGCGAGCTGGGGCTCGACACGGCGCCGGTTGGCGGCAAACTCGCGGAGCACCGCGAGCACGTCGATGCCATCGATGTGCTCCATCGCGATGTAGAGCTGGTCCTCGACTTTGCCGAGCTCGAAGGTCTGCGCGATCTTGGGATGGACGAGGCGAGCGGTCAGCTTCGCTTCATCGATGAACATCGCGTTGTAGGTCTCGTCGTGCACCAGCGCGGGCAACAGCCGCTTGATGACGACGCGCTTCTGGAAGCCGTGCTCGCCCGGGGAGGTCGCGACAAACAGCTCGGCCATCCCGCCGACGGCGAGGCGTTCGACGAGCTGATATCTACCGAATCCGACCGGGAACTCGCCCACGACGAGTCTTGAGCCTATCGCAACCAGCGCCGGGGTTCAGCTTCATAGCCAACCCTTACGCGGGCTTGATTAACTTCGGCGCATCAATAAGTAGCCCGCACGTTCGACGGCATGGGCCACGGCACTGTCAAGTCGATCGAAGTGCTGGAACGGGAGCGCTTTTTCGCTCGCGAGAATGGTGGCCGTCTCGCGGAGGCCGCGCCGGGCGGTCGACAGCAGGATCTGGATCGCGCTGCCCTCGGCCTGGACGAGAAACTCGCGATACCCGGCCTCGAAGTTTTTCTCACCGGCCTCGGCGAGGCCGCCGCAATCGATGATCACGCACGGCGCCCCGGTGCCAATAGCGAGCATCCAGGCGCGGGACAGCAAGCCATCGATCACGCCGGCGGGCGGCGCACCGACGAGCAGGCACGCGGGCACCTTCGGCAACAGCTCGACCACCGGGGTGCCGATCTCGAGCTGATCGGCGATGCGCTCGCGGAGCGACTGCAGCCCCGACGACGCGAACGTATCGAGGGCGACGACCGTCAGCCACTCGAAAAGCCGGCTCATGGCGACCACTTCATCGGCCGGGGCCATGCTGGCGATGACCTCCCGCAGCTCGACCATCAACGCGGCGATATCGAACCCGGTGGCCCCTTCGCTGGCAAACTGGGCCCCGAGAAACGCCGCGTTGCGCTCGAGCTCCCGGGTGGCCCCGGACCCGGGCCGGAGCTCGGAGGAGGACGCAGCCACCCCGAGCGCCTCGACCAGGTTGGCGACCTGGGATGTGTGCGACTCGGCCTTGGTCGCACGTCGAAAGCGTAGCGGGGAACGCTCGAACCGGACGATCCAGCCCGCAAGGATCTCACCGGATCGCTCGCGAATCACATCCGCCAAAGTCTCGGGGGCCGTCACTTGGTCAGCGTAGCAAGCGAGCCCACCACTAGCCATGGTACGATGCTCGACGGGTGAAGCTCCGATCTGTTGCCCGAACTGACGTTGGCCGCAAACGTCAGATCAACGAAGACGCCTTCTTCCGCGATGACGACCGCGCGTTCTACGTGGTGGCCGACGGTGTGGGTGGGCATAACAAAGGCGAAATCGCGAGTCGCGAGGCCGTCGACCAGCTTCGCGGCTGGGTGTTTGGCGCCCGTGACGAGCTCGACAAGCTGGTCGACCGGGTCCTCGACGGCGACCACGAGTGCGTGTGGGAGATCCGCCGACTCCTCGAGGCCGGGGTCAAGAGCGCCTGTTACATGGTGTTCGGAATGGCCGAGCTCGACCCCGAAAAGAAGGGGATGTCGACCACGCTCTCGGCCTGCCTGGTCTGCGCGAACCTGGCGTTCGCCGTCCACGTCGGCGACAGCCGGGTCTACCGCGTCCGCCGGAACAGCGTCCTCCAGCTCACCGAGGATCACACCCTGATCAACTACAAGGTGAAGCACGGGATGATGACGAAGCAGGAGGCCGAGAAGGCCCAGGGCAAGAACGTCATCACCCGCGCGGTCGGCCACAAAGACTACGTCCAGGTCGACACCGCCGACATCGACATCACCGTCGGTGATCGCCTGCTGCTGTGCAGCGACGGGCTACACGGATACTTCACCGCCGATAAAGAAGTCGCCGATCTGTGCGGCGACGGCGATCTCGAAGAGTGCGCGGAGGCGGCGATCGCCCTCGCGAACCAGCGCGGTGGCAAAGACAACATCACCGCGCTCGTCGTCGAAGTCGAAGCCTGAGAAATACCCAGGCCGAGGCTGGTGTTTACCTGCCGCACTGATTGGCGAAACCTGTCGCCACCGGGCGTGTCTAGGAGCCAGCACATGCGTCGCACGCGAGCACTCGGTGGTCTGGTCTGCGTCGTGATCGCGGCGGGCTGGTGGTTGTCGGGCTCCGAGGGCAGCGAGTCGAAGCTCGATGGTGACGTCGGTTCGTCGCGCGAGATCACCAGCGAGTTTCGCACCGCGATCGGCAAGGCGCGCCAACAACCCGGACGGATCGAGTTCGCGCTCCGCGGCACCCACGAAGACGGCGCGATCGTGATCTCGGGACGCGTGGTCGATCGCTACACCGACGCGCCGGTCGGCGATGTCGAGGTGGTGTTCCGCGGCGCCGGCGAAGAGTCCGTGGTCTCGGGCACCGACGGCGTGTATCGAATCGAGCTGGCCCCGGGCGCGTACCGCGCGTTCGTCCGCGACGACAGCGTGTTCTCGGTCGGCCAGGTCGTCGAGGAGCGATTGCCGGGATTTCCCGACCTCGACCAGATCGGAGCCCCCGACGAGGCCGCGATGTTGCTCGTCGTCGCACAACACGATCTCGCCGATGTCGATCTACCCGTGCTGCGCGGCGGGATGGTCACCGGTGTGGTCACCGACAGCGAGGGACGCCCGGTGGCGAACGCGATGGTTCGCGCGTTCACCTCACGTCGGATGAAGCCGGCGCTCGGCAACGATCTCGGGGAGACCGACGCCAAGGGTCGCTACGAGCTGCGGCTACCGAGCGGCAGCTACTATCTCGAGGCCGATCACCCACGCTATGCCGGAGTCGAGGAACCGATGGGCGTCTCGGTGATCATCGGCCAGCCCGTCGAGCGAGACCTGATGCTGGTCAGCGGCTGCGTGATCGCCGGCAAGGTGATCGGCGCCGACGGTCAGCCCGCCGGTGACGGCGCGATCGAGCTCGGCTACGAAGGCGGCACGTTCTCGCCCGCCGGCAGGATCCTCGGGAACGGCACGTTCCGCTGGAGCACGACCACCGAGCAGGAGATCACGCTTCGCGCGTGGCCGTGGAAGTCACCGCACTCGGAAGCGAAAACGTTCGCGTGCCGGCCCGGCGCACGGTTCGACAATGTGGTGTTCCGGCTGCCGCAGCGCGGGCCCGACATCGAAGGCCTCCTCGTCGACGCGGACGGTGCCCCCGTGCCCTTCGCGTTCATCGATCTCGAGCCGCTCGATCCCGGCGGCGTCTCGCAACAGGAGCGCACCGACGCGAATGGAACGTGGGGCGTGTTTGCGA
>JACCYD010000622.1 GCA_013696695.1 Deltaproteobacteria bacterium
GCGCTGACCGCGTGGATCGCGATCGTCATGCTGCCGCTGATCATCGCCACGTTGCTGGTGAGCTATCGGCCGAAGCTGCGACGGTGGCTCGGTCCGATGACGACGGTCGCGCTCACGCTCGCCGGACTGACCTGCGTCGCGGGTGGGTTCTGGGTGATGGGGCGGCCGGAGATGTCGGCCGCGGCGGTGGTGATGATCACCCAGTTCGCGTTCACCATCTTTCCGCTCCGCGCGCTGGTCGCGCTCGGGGCCGTGCTCCCGTTCTTCGCGATGCACGAGGTCCTGCTGTTCCGAGCCTACGGCGACGGCGTGACAAGCATCTCGCTGATACTGTACAGCCTCGGGCCACTGCTCTCGCTGTTCAGCGGCTTGCTCGCGAACATGAGCACGGAGCGCGGAGCGCGAGAACGCTTCCGGCAGGGCAAGATCATCGAGACCCAGCGCAGGACGATCGCGCGCGAGCGCGCGCGTGCCGATGTCGCCGAGCGTTCGCGCGAGCTGTCGGAGGCGCTGATGCGACTGACCGAATCCGGCGGCCCGCTCGCGCGCCTCGTTCCGGGCGATGTCATCGATGACAAGTTTCGCGTCGTCAAGACGCTCGGCCGTGGCGGCATGGGCGAGGTGCACGAGGTCGAGCAGCTCGCGGACGGCAAGCACCTCGCGCTGAAGGTGCTGACCGGCACGATCGATCGCGAGGCGCTGATGCGGTTCGCACGCGAGGCACGGATCGGCGCGTCGTTCGATCATCCGAACGTCGTCGAGGTGGTGGAGGTCGGAGTCGCCCCGGCGGGCATGTACCTGGTGATGGAGCTGGTCAACGGCCCACCGCTCGCCGCGCGGCGCGAGCGGTTCGGGGAGGTGGCGTGGGCGTTGCCGATCCTCGCGCAGATCGCCGAGGCGCTCGCCTCGATGCACGGTCGTGGCATCGTCCACCGCGATCTCAAG
This sequence comes from Deltaproteobacteria bacterium, assembly GCA_013696695.1. Taxonomy (GTDB): domain Bacteria; phylum Myxococcota_A; class Polyangia; order Haliangiales; family Haliangiaceae; genus JABFXX01. The sequence goes on from JACCYD010000622.1 coordinate 946, forward strand.
CCGGCGAACATCCTGCTCGACGGCACGACGCAGAAGGTCACCGACTTCGGCATCGCGAGCCTGTCGGATCTCCCACCGGAGCCCGTCGACGCGCGCGGCGATACCCTCGTCACCGATCGCGATCCCGGACTGACGCAGACGGGTGCGATGTTCGGTACGCCGCTCTACATGGCTCCGGAGCTCACCGCCGGGTCGCGCACGGCGAAGCCGGCCGCCGATCTGTGGAGCTTCGGGGTGATCGCCTACGAGATGCTGACGGGCTCGAATCCATTCCCGGAGCCGCCGATCCTCGCCCGGCTCGCGGGGCGCACCCTCGAGGCACCGCGCGCTCTCGATGCCGCAGTGCCGCCCGAGGTGCGCGACCTCGTCGAGCGCTGTCTATCGGTCGACATGGCTCGTCGTCCGTCGGCGCAGGAGATGCGCGACGCGCTGATGCGCGCGTGATTCACAGCGCGGGCGTCACGAAGTCCTTGGTGGGCTTCGCGAACAACCAGCCCTGCATCAGATCGACTCCGCACTCCGCGACCGCCGCACGCTCGGCCTCGGTCTCGACGCCCTCTGCGACGACGCGGCCGCCGAGCTCCCGCACCAGTGTCGCCATCGCACCGACGACGCGGCGCTTGGTGACGTGGCGCTCGAGATCGCGTATTAGCGACATGTCGAGCTTCACGATCTCGGGCTCGAGCGACGCCAGCGCACCGAGCGCGGCGTACCCGGCGCCGAGATCGTCGACCGCGATCTGGAACCCGAGCTTGCGGAGCTGGGCCGCACGCGCCGGACCGCCGACGGTGTCGAGACTGATCCGCTCCGTGATCTCGAGGACGATGCGGGATGCGATCGGGATGAGAGGCGAGGTCGTATAGAGATCCTCGTCGGTCAGCTCGAGGCCGTGCACGTTGACGAACAGCAGCACGTCGGCTGGGACTTCGGCGGCGCGCCGCGCGACCGCAGCCCGGACCGTCCTGCCGAGATCGTGGATCCGGCCCAGGCGTTCGGCGGCCGCGATCAATACGTCGGGGCGACGCATCGACTCTTCCTCGGTGCGAATCAGGGCCTCGTAGGCGAACACGCGCCGGTGTTTGAGATCGACGATCGGCTGAAACGCCATCCACACCTGATCGAGGGCGCTCTGATACCGCTCCGCGAGATCGGCGACCTCGGGCTCGAGGACCTGCTTCGCGAGGAGCTCCGCGCGTCGTCGCATTCGCGCCACGCCATGCTGGCGAGCGGCTCGCGCCACGCCGGAGGCGAGGGCTTCCTGGTCGAACGGCTTCGTCAGATACGACACCGCGCCCGTCTCTATCGCGCGCACGGCGCCATCCAGTGAGGGATCTCCCGTCATCAGCAGTACCGGCACATCGTCATCGACCTTGCGAATCGCGTCGATCAGCTCGAACCCCGTGATCTCCGGCATGTTGACGTCGCTGACGATGCAGTCGAAGAACGTGCTGCCGCCTCGCATCGCGTCGAGCGCGGCTCGGCCACTGTCGACATCGACCACGGTCCAACCTTCGAGCTCGAGCTGCCGCCGCACTGCCTTTCGGAGGGCAGGGTCGTCATCGACGACGAGAACTCGACCAAGCAGACCGTTAGTTTCTCTCGGGCGTCTGACGCCACCGCCACCCTGATCGACCGACATTCCTTGATAGTATATCGCTCGGTGATGGTGGTTGAAGCGAACGAGAGCGAAGGTCGCCCGGTTTCCGGAACTGATCCTCGTCGGGTCGCCGATGTCGCGCTGGCGGCCGCCGTGCGGTCGCACGCCGACGCGGTCTACCTCGAGCCCGTACCGACGCAATCGGATGCCTACCTCCTGACGATCGAGCGTGGCGCCACGGTGATCGCCACGGTTCCCCTCGACGGTCAGCTCGGGACGGCAGTGATCGCCCGTCTCGCCTTCATCGCGGACCTCGATCTCGCGAGCGGTCACGCCACCAGCGGCATCGTGCCGGTGCGCTCCGGCAATCGTGAAGCGGAAGTCGTCATCACGATCCGCCCGGGGAACGAGCTACGCGCAGATCTGATGCTCGCTCGCGCGCGTGGCAAGGGTGCGAGCGCCCTCGAGACACCTGCCGTCGGCCCGAGCTCGGGCGACATCATCGGCCAGTATCGAGTCCTCGAGTTCCTCGGCGAAGGCGGTATGGGCACGGTGTACTCCGTCGAGCACATCGCGCTCGGCCGCCAGTACGCGCTCAAGGTGCTGCGCAGCCGCGTGATCGAGCGCGATGCCACGGCCGCGCAGCGGTTCCTTCGCGAGGCGCGCACGGCCGCGCGCGTGCATCATCCCAACATCGTCGACGTGTTCGACTTCGGCCACCTGCCCGACGGCCGTCCGTACTTCGTCATGGAGCTGCTCGAGGGCGAGAGCCTCGCGGATCGCGTCGCACGCGGGCCGTTGCCGCCTTCCGAAGTGGTGGCGATCGCGCGCCAGCTCGGCGAGGCGCTCGCGGCCGCGCACGATCGCGGCATCATCCACGCCGACGTCACGCCGTCGAACGCGCTGGTCGTTCACGGCGTCGATCCCAACGGGATCCACGTCAAGCTCGTCGACTTCGGTCTGGCAGAGCTCGCGGGCGAGGGCCTGCGCGACGACAATCCCGAGTTCGTGCTCGGCACGCCGGCATACATCTCGCCCGAGCAGTTGCGCGGGCTGTCGCCGACGGATCGCTCCGATCAATACGGCCTCGGCGCGGTCCTCTACGAGATGATCACCGGCCACCCGCCGTTCGAGCACGAGGATCTGCGGAAGCTGTGCATGATGCACATCCAGGCGCCGATCCCCCTGGTCGAGAGCCCACACGGTCCGATGCCACCGAAGCTGGCCGATCTCGTCACCACGTGCCTGCAAAAGACACCGCAGGCGCGATTCCCCGGAATCCGCGCGCTGCTGGCTGCACTCGAGGAGATCGAGAAGGTCACCGACCGTCGCGGATGGAGGCGCTGGCTATCGTCATGACCGCAACCGAGAAATTGCCCCTCGTGATCTGCGTCGACGACGACGAAGCCATGCTCGGCACCGTGGTGCGTTGCCTCAAGCGCGAGAAGATCGAGATCCGCTCGACGCTGTCGGCGAGCCAGGCGCTGTCTTGGATCTCGTCCGAAGACGTCGCGGTGCTGGTCTCCGATTACGACATGCCGGAGATGACGGGCGCGCAGCTCGCGGGTCACGCGCGGCGAGTGCGCCCCGAGACCGTGCGGATCCTGTTGACCGGGCAGCGCTCGCTCGAGACCGCGATCGACGGCATCAATCAGGGCGAGATCTTCCGCTTCCTCAACAAGCCATTCGACAACGAGCAGCTGCGGTCAGCGGTGAACGCTGGCGTGACGCGCAATCGCGAACTCCTCGCGATGTCGGGCGATCGCGAACGCCGCCAGCGTCGCGAGGCTCTGCGTGCCGATCTCGAGACCGAGTATCCCGGCATCTCGAAGGTCGATCGTCGCCCCGGCGAGCCGTACGAGGTCACTGCCGATCCGTGGTCCGAGGCGGCCGCCCTCGAGCTGTTCGCGCTCACCGCGAAGCTGGAGCAAACGTGACCGAACCCGACCTCGGACACCTCGACGACACCGAGCGGGAGTGCGAGCGTCACGGCATCGATTTCGATGCGCTGCTGCACTTCGCGATGCTCGGCGCGCGCACGCCGAGCTTCAACCACGACATCGCGTCGAAGATCCAGGGTGTGATGATGGCGCTCGACGAGATTACCGAGCTCGCCACGTCTCCAGATCTCGTGGAATCGGTCGAGATGGCACACGCCGCGCTGCGCGAGCTCAACGACCTGCTGAAACAGAATCGGACGCTGTCGAGGGAGCCGGTCGCCACGCGCGTGCCACTTCAGGATCTGATCGTGCGCGCGGCCCAGCGCGTCGGCGTCTCGCTCGAAGGTGCGCCGATGCCGCGAGAGGTGGAGGTCGAGGTCGCGGTGCCGATCGTCACGCAGGCCTTGGCCCTCGCGATCGATGCTGCCGCCGCCAGCGGATACCGGCGTCCGCTCGCGATCGAGGCCTCCGTGGATGGCACGCAGATCCGGCTCGTGCTGCCCATCGTCGACGGGGCACAGCTGCCCGGCGAGTCACTCGCGATCGCGGCCTGGGTGTTCGCGCGCGCGGGAGGCGGGCTGCGGTGCGGCCCGACACTCACGATCAGACTTCCGCGGGTCGATTGACGACCGCGCGTTCGCCAGCGGTCAGCTGGTAAAGTCGACAGACTTCTTCATCGAGCTCTCGCTCCACGTCGCGGCCGGCAAGCTGGTTGTCGACGAGCCCTTCGATGCGCCGGCGAGCGCGCTCGTCAGCAGTCGCGATCGGCAGCGCGCGCATGTACGCCAGCTTCGGCCGCACCGAGCCATTGAGCGCAGGCGGGAAGCGCTGGCGCGCGTACCAGCCATAGAGCGACGAGTTGAGGATCGCGAGCAACACGCGATCGGCCGACGGCAGGATCCACACCGTGGTGTCGGGAACCAGGCCGCGGCGATCGAGAGCGCACGCAGGACCGGTCTGGATGTCTTGATAGAGCAGGCGCGGCGCAGTCGACGCGGCGAGCTCGCCGACCGGATCCTGGAGCTCGAACCAACGATACGCGCCAGGCTTGCGACCACCCCAGGCACCGCGATGTTCGGCGGGCTTGGGCTCGAGCGCGTCACGAAACCGCGCGAGGTGCGATTCGATCGCCGGATGATTTGCGAGCGACGTGCCGCGGCCGACGAGAAGAATGAAGCGATCGATCTCGGCGGTTCGCCAGCGCCGGAGGTCGCGGCCTTTGACGAATGGCCGGATCAGGGACGCGTTGGCGGGATCCTCGACGAGCAAGCGCTCGCGGGTCTCGCGATCGATGACAAACGCACGGTTGCAGCCGGTGACCACGCCGCGCGCCGGACGCTCGGGCAACACGGCGCCGAGAGCGGGCCAGCTGCGCTCGAGGCGCTCGATCAAGGCGCGCGTGGCCGGTGCATCGATGTGCCAGGGATTCGCCGTGATCTCGAGGACGACGCCCGGATCGCGCAGCGCGGAGTCGACGTCTCCCGCGGTCGCACGATGGCCGCGCGGCTGCGTTCGTCGCCCGACGGTGCCCCACGTGATGCACGGAAACGCATCGGCATCCTCGAACAGCGGCAGCCGCGCGAGATCGACCACGCCTTCGACACTGCGCGCCGCCACGAGGAACTCCCGGAGCGCGCGTGCGTATTCGACGGTCAGCCACTTGTTCGGCGTGATCACGCAGTAACGACCACCGGGCCGCAGGATGCGATGTGCGAGCTCGATGAAGTAGACGTAGAGATCCGCGACGCCGTTGCCGACCGCGAAGCCGTCGAGTGCGCGTTTTCCGGCGAGCCATTCCTGACGGACGTACGGCGGATTGCCGACGATGGCGTCGAATCCACCGCGCGCGAAGACGTCGGGAAATGCCGCCGGCCAGTCGAGCGTCAGGGCGTCAGCCACGCGCAGGTCACGACACCCGGTCGCGTCGCGGGCGATCTCGACCGCGTGCGCATCGACATCGACACCGGCGACACAACGCGCGGCGAGAGTGGATGACAAGGCCTCGGTTCCGCGCGTTCCTTCGGCGGCCCACGCTGTCCGGATCGCAGCCGCGAGCTGCTCGATGATACAGGCAACGAATGCGCCTTCGCCGACGGAGAAATCGCAGACGCGCAGCGCGCACAGCTCGTCGGCGCTGCGACCGCGCAGCAGCGGCTCGAGCGCGACGCGCACCATCGGAGCGGCGACGTCTGGTGGCGTGTAGACCACGCCGAGTCGCTTCACCAGCCCTGGAGAGCGCTGGGCCGGCACGTCAGCGCAGAGCGGCGAGCAGCTCGTCCATCGACGGATGGTCGGCCGGGTTCTCGCCGACCTTGCGATACGCGATCGCGCCGCCGGGCTCGATCACGAACGTCGCTGGCCGCGAGATGCCCGCTCCCGTGTCGGCGACGCCCCACTTCGTGATCATCGCGAGATCGGGATCCGAATACAGCTCGAAGCCAAGGCCGAGCTTGTCGCGAAAGGCTTTGACGTCCGGCGCTGACTCGTTGCTGATGCCGACGACGACCGCCTTCGCCTCGTTGAAGTCGCGATAGTGCTCCTGCAGCTCGGTCATCTGCTTCTGGCAGTGCGGGCACCAGCCGCCGCGATAGAACACCACGACGACCTTCTGATTCTTTTCCTTGTCCCACAGCGTCGCGAGGTCGAACGGCGTGCCGTCGCGCTTGGTGACCATCGCTTCGGGCGCCACCCCGAGGGTGATGTCGCGCTCGACCTCGGACTTGCCGGTGCGCTTGGGCTGCTTGTTGGGATTCAGGACCGGCGCTGGCGTGCATGCCACGAGCGCCGCGAGGACAATGAGGATCAACCGCACGATGGCCGGAGTATACGCCGCTACAGGTCGCTGAGGCCCGCCGGCGGAT
>JACCYD010000643.1 GCA_013696695.1 Deltaproteobacteria bacterium
GTCTACATCGACGACGTGGTCGATGCCGTGTTCGCGACGGTCGACAAGAAGCTCGATCGCGGTCAGATCATCCAGCTCGTCGACCCCGACGCGATGACCCAGTCAGACGTGCTCGAGCTCGCCGGCGGCAACAAGAAGCGGCTCTCGATTCCGCGCTCGGTGGTATTCGCGCTCGGCAAGCTCAGCGAGCTCCCGCTGAAGCTACTCAAGCGAGCGAGCCCGATCGCCGAATACCGCCTACGGTCCGCGCTCTCCCAGGTCGAGTACCGCAGTGACATCGCCAAGACACTCCTCGGCTGGGAGCCGAAGGTCGGTGTCCGCGAGGGCCTGCGTCGTACGATTGTCGGGAGCTGATTCAGTCACCTCGGCGATGCTTCGCTGTCCACCGTCGGTCACGCTGGACAGCGTCGTCATTCATAGGCCGAAGAAGTTCGTGATCGCCTTCTTGATGCGTTCCGTTTCGGTCTGCCGCTTTCCCGACACGTCGTCGAGCCCGTCGCGCGCGGCAAGCAGCTCGACGCGGCGCGCGGCGATCCGCTCCGACAAGCCGGTGGCGATCTCCGGGCGAGCGAGCAGCACCTTCTCGAACGCCTGTTTGCCGAGGCGGAAGCACTCGACGTCGGTCACCGCGATGACATCTGCGACGCGCGGCTCGCCCGTCACCAGGCCCATGACGCCGAAGATCTCGGGCGCGGTGATCTGCGCGACGAACACCGGCCGATCGGGCTCGCCGCCCGGACCATCGGGATCGATGTTGGTGCGGACCTCGACCTTGCCCTCGGCGAGCACGTACAGCCAGTGTGCGGTCGCGCCTTGCTTGGTGATGGTCTCACCCAAACTGTAGCTCGCGTCGTTCATCGCTACCGCGAGCGTGCGCAGCTCGTCGTCGGTGAACGCCTGGAACAGCTGGATGCGGCGGAGCACGGCGAGGCGCTCGTCGACTTCGCGGGAGAGTCGGCGCGTGAGCACTTCATCGGCGGGCTCGCTATACGCCAGCATCGCGGGCATGCCGAGCGGGATGCCGTCGCGGCGCAGCGCGGAGTAGACGCGAGCGCGGATCCGCGAGCTGGTGCCTTCCTCGAGCGCGAGATCGTGGATCGAGTACCGCACGACGTAGGTCACCAGTGCCTCGCGACCGTCGCGCGATGCAAAGTCGAGGCACGACGTGACGGGTGCCGGCGCTTCGCAGACGTTGTCGATCGGTGCGAGTGCGAGCGCTTCGTTGACGAGGCGGATGATTCGACCCGGCGCGTACCGGAAGTCGACGCTGAACATCACGCCGATGCGCGGCATGGTCTCGTTGCCATCGCGGCGGCCGAGGATGGTGATGCTGTTCGCGAGGAGCTGCGCATTCGGGACGATCACCGTCGAGAAATCGCGAAGCTCGACGACGGTGTGCCGCCAGCGAACCGCGCGCACGCGACCGAGGCGGCCTGCAGCTGCGCCCGTGATCCCGGTGCCGGCATCGAGCGCGACCCAATCGCCTTCCTTGATCGATCCGTCGAGCTGGAGCGCGACGCCGCCGAGGATGTTGCCGAGCGTGCTCTGCAGCGACAGCGCGAGCACGGCGCTGACGACGGCGCCCGACACCAGCGCATCGGTGGCGTCGAGACCACGGCGCGACAGCACGACAAGAATGACCGCGATCGCACCGAGCCCGATCACGAGGTCGCTGGCGATCCGCGGCAGCTGCACGCCGACCGTCGGCAGCGCGACGGAGAACACCAGCATCGCGGCGATCGACACCACCAGCAGCCCTTGCAGCAGCGAGCCCGCGAGCGCGACGTTATCGGACCACGTCGGCCGATCGATCGTGTGGAACGCGATCGCCGCGCCCATCGCGGACGTGTAGAGCGTGTAGAGCACGACGACCCTCCGGAGCCGCGGGCGATTCTGCGGATGCACGAAGTTGACCGCTGCCGCCGTCACGACGACGGCGACGAACAGCCCGATCAACCAAGGGAGCTCGTCCCACAACATAGGCGCGCGCTAGAATGCCACCGCTCGTGCGGAGAGTCGCGAGCCGGTGCCACTCGGGCAACCACGAATCGCCGGTTCCTGTTCGGGCTCGGCGGGTGGTGGTGACTAGAAGGTCGTGAACGCGGTGGCGCGCAAGGTCTGGTCGTCGTCGGTGAGCTCCATGGTCACGATGAACTGGGTCCCGGTGTCGCTCGCCGATCTGATCTGCTCGCAGAGCGTGAGCTCGCATTGCACGGTCGTCCCGACCATGTCGAGCTGCGTGCCGCTCCCCGCGAACCAGCCGCCACCGAACGGGAACGTGAGGTCGAACGGGGCGGTGATGATCGGGTTCTCGGCGATGACGTCGAGCAAGATGATGTTCTCGCTCGAGCCATCGATGGGTGGTGGATCGACCCGTTCGCGCCGGAACGTGATCTCGGACTCGATGCCCCAGCGGTGCGAGAAGCCATCGATGCCGAAGAACAGGCGCTCCATCGGCTTCTGGTCCGGGACCATGATCATGCACATCGTCGGTGCGGAGCCCTGGCAGGGCTCGCGAAGCGGAGAGACGATCGCACCCTCGATCGGAGTTTGACCGTGCTCGCACGCAGCGACGAGGACGAGAACAAGGGCAAGTCGGCTCATGCCGTCATGCTGTCACAGCAAGCCGTGGCGGCGCAGTTTGTTGAACCGTGAGCTTAGTACCGCCACCGGAAGTTGGTGACCAGGCTTTGCACTTGCTCCTGCCTTGCCCTTGCCCTGACGACCTCCACTTGCACTTGTCGGTTAAGACCTGCGACCTGCACTTGCTCGTCGTATCACCTCGCGCTGAGCTGTTCCGAAGCAGTACCTCGGTCCCGGCGAACATCGCCGAGGGTGTCGGTAAACGTTCCAAGGCCGAACGCCGCAACTACGACGACCACACTCTCGGGTCGGCTTTCGAAAGCGGCTCCCATCTCGACATCGTGCGGCTACTCAAGTGCGTGCCCGACGAGGACATCAACAATGGCAAGGCCATGTGGATCGAGATCGTGAGGATGCTGATGCGGACGTGATCTCACGTGTATGTGCAGGTCTTAACTCGCAAGTGCCAAGTGGAAGTGACTGGTGCAAGTGGAAGTGGAGGTGATCACCAACTTGCGGGGAGCTGTACTC
>JACCYD010000672.1 GCA_013696695.1 Deltaproteobacteria bacterium
CCCGGCAGCTGGTCCTTCACGTGACCGGCCTCGCTCCAGTCGACGATCCGCCAGCCGTTCGCCGTCGACGCGACGCGTTCGGTGCGGAGGTCACCGTGGACGATGCCGAGCTCGTGGGCATGCGCCAGGATCGCTGCGAGATCCCGAACCATCGCCACCACCTCGGGGACCGCCAGCGCGTGGTGGGCGAGTCGCTCGGCGAGGGTCGGGCCGTCGATCACCGAGACGGCGAGCCACAGGTTCTTGTCCTCCAGCTGACCGCACTCGTAGATGCGCGGAACCGCCGGATGGCTGATCTGCTCGAGGACGCAGGCAAGCTCGAACGCGCGCTCGGGTTCGGGCAACACGATGTGCGCGCGGCGAGGCAACAGCCGGTGGGTCGACGCGAAGATTCGCTCGCCCGGTCGCGCGGGAAGCTCGGCTTCGAGGATGTAGTCCCCGACGCGCGATCCCGGAGCGGCTTGCCACGCGAGCAGTTCGGTCGATCCCATGCGTACGCACCGTGCATCGCGTGTGCCTCGCTACGATCGCTTCAACCGGTGATGGGGACACGCGTGCCTCGGTGGGTCTTCCGACACCGTCAACAATCGTTCGGGGGCAAGTGACCATGCCGCGGCACCGTGCGACCGTCGATCAATGCCCACTCGTCGCGAAGCGCTCTACACGATCGGTCTGGCGGCTTCGACTACTGTGCTCGGGTGCACGGGCACGAGCGAGTCGAACCTCCCGACGGGCTCTGCGTCGATGTGCGGCAGCGACCTGTGCTTCAAGCTGTCGGAGAACTCCGAGCTGCAAGTGGTCGGCGGCATCATGTTCTTCGCCGGTGCCGGCCAGAAACTGCTGGTGCAACGGGTCTCGGAGACGCAGATCCTGACGCTGTCGGCGATCTGCACACACGAGAGTTGCACGGTCGAGTTCAACGGCGCGACCCGGTTCACCTGCCCGTGTCACGGCTCGTCGTTCGACATCGCCGATGGCAGCGTGCTCAACGGCCCCGCACAGCGGCCGCTCGACGAGTTCCCGACGACGATCGCCGGTGACGACGTCACGATCGCGCTCGGCTAGTCGCGCTTGTCGCTCTTGCTCTGGATCTCGCCGGGCATCGGCGAGAGCGCTGTCGTCGGCTCGATCGGCGGGGTCCACCGCGGACGGCGAATGCGCAGCGAGCCACTTGCCGATGGCGCGTGCGCGTCGTCCTCGAGGCCGAGCTCGATCGAGAGCGCCTCGGCGAGCCAATCGAGATCGGATCGAATCTCGGTGCAGGTCGGACGATCGAATCGATCCGGCGAGAGCATCTGATCGATCAAGGTGGCGAGCTCGGGCGGGGCCTCGGGGCAGCGCTCGATCGAAGGGATGAACGGGTGGCGCTCGGTGCCGCGAGGCAAGGCGCCGGTCAGCGCGTGATACGCGACCACGCCGAGCGAGAACACGTCCGCGCGGTCGTCGGCTGTCTCGCCGCGCGAGAGCTCGGGCGCGAGATACGCGCGCGCTGCGCGCACCGGCAACATCGTGGCTTCGCCGGGCGAATCGTGGGTGCGCGCTTCGGTCCAGTCCGGGATCGCGACCCCGCAATGCTGGCGAGCACGCGCGATCACCACCACTTGATCGGGCCGCAGGGCGCGGTGAACGACGCCGCGCTTGTGCGCGTGCTCGAGGATGCCGGCGAGATCGCGGATCAGGGTGGCGACCTCGACGCTCGGCATCGGACCATCGACCATCCGCTCCGAGAGCGGCGTGCCCTCGATCATCTCGAACGCAAACCACGGGCGGCGATCCTCCAGCAGGCCCGATTCGTAGACCTTCGGGATGCCGGGGTGGTGCAGCGCCTCGAGCAGGCAGGCCTCGCGAAGCAACTGCACTGCGAACTGCTGCATCCGCGATGGGTGCATCACCTTGATGATTGCGCGGCGCGGCAGGACCAAGTGGACAGCCTGGTACAGGACGCCCGTGGTGGTCGAGCCCAGCTCTCGCTCGACGCGGTACGTCGCAATGCGGTCATCCGCCACAAACCCCATCGCTACCCGACATAGCAGAAGCCATGCCTCGATGTCGTGCAGCTAACTGCGCGACCTCAAAGAAGCGGATGCAGGGTCGAAAGTCCTCAGCGAACAATCGACCGTGGTGTACAGCCCTCGACGGCACGGAAAATCTACGACGATCGCGTGCGGCTGATGCGGATCTCGAAACCGCCGTTGGTCGGCGGGCGAATTGGCCGATCCAGCCCGTGTGGCGGGGTCCAGCGGGGAGCTTCCATCAGCAACGGTTCGAGTGTCGCGGCCAGCCAGCGGGCGCGCTCCCTGACCTCGGCGCTGGTCGGTCGCGCAACCGGCTCGGTCGCGAGCATCTGATCGATCAACGCTGAGAGCTCGGCCGGTACTGCCGGGCACATCTGCGCGGTGGTCAGCATGTCCGGCATCGCACCGGTCAGCGCGCGAAACGCGACCACACCGAGCGCGAACACGTCGTCACGGATATCGAGTGGCACGCGCGAGTTGGTGTCGAGCGTCAGCGCGTGCTGCCAACCCGTCACGGCGTACGGGAACGCGCGATCCGGCGTGCGGACGAGCGCGGCCGCCGTCAGCTGGCGATGGACGACGCCCCGGCCATGGGCGTGGTGAAGCAGATCGGCGACATCGCGCAGCATCGTCACGACGTCGACCAGCGACATCGTGCTGTTGCGATGGAGGTCGGCGATCGTGGTGCCGTCCATCATCTCGAAGGCCGTCCACGGACGCTTGTCGGGCAACACGCCGCACTCGTAGACACGTGGGATGCCGGGATGCGAGAGCGCCTCGAGGAGACAGGCTTCGCGCAGCACCGCGATCGCCATCGAGCGCTGCCACCCCGAACCGCCATGCATGACCTTCAACAAGACGCGGCGCGGCAGCACCACATGGGTTGCCTCGTAGACAGTGCCGACATCCTCGGAGGCGAGCTCCGCGACGACTACGTAGTCGCCGATCCTGGTCGTAGGTGGGATGCGGTCGGTCGACTTCACGACTCCCGGTCGTGCATGCACTGTGCCTCGGCGCTCACCCACCATCTCCTCGATCTTGCTGACCGGGGCGGCAACACGCTGTGGGTTGCGTGCCACAACACCCTAGAAACCCGGAACAATCGGCCTCAGCGGCGCTGTACGCGGATCGCGTGCCGTGTAGAAACTCGGCCTGCAGGTGATCCGTGGATCCGTCGCTCCATAACGCAGACCTCGCCCCGGTTCCACCCGAGAAACGGACCTGGAATCTGTGGCACATCGCGGCCCTCTGGGTCGGCATGGCGGTCTGCGTTCCAACCTATACGCTCGCGTCCGAGCGCGTCGGTCAGGGGATGAGCTCGTGGCAAGCGGTGTTCGTCATCGCGCTCGCGAACGTGATCGTGTTGTTCCCGCTGATGGCGAACGGTCATCCCGGCACCAAGTACGGCATTCCGTTTCCGGTCGTCGTGCGCGCGTCGTTCGGTGTGCGCGGCGCCCAGCTTCCCGCGATCCTGCGCGCGCTCGTCGCGTGCGGTTGGTTCGGGATCCAGTGTTGGTTCGGGGGGCTCGGCCTGTGGGCCACCGGCGCGGCGCTGTTTCCCGAGGTCTCGGTGCCCGACATCACGATCCTCGGCGCACCGCTCGCGCAGCTGATCTGGTTCTTCGTATTCTGGCTGCTCAACGTCTACTTCATCTGGCGTGGGATGGAGTCGATCAAGTGGCTCGAGACGTTGTCCGCGCCGTTTCTGATCGCGTGCGGGATCGCGCTCCTCGGCTGGGCGATCTACGCGGGTGGCGGCCTCGGCAAGATCATGGAGCAGCCCGCCACCAAGCCGCTCTCCGAAACGTTCGCGGTCGCGTTGACGTCCGGCGTGTCGTTCTGGGCCACGCTCGCGCTCAACATCCCTGACTTCTCGCGCTTCGCGCGCTCGCAACGCGATCAGGCGCTCGGCCAGGCGATCGCGATGCCCACCACGATGACGGCCTTCGCGTTCATCGGCGTCGCCACCACGGCCGCCACGGTGATCGTGTGGGGCGGTGCACCGATCACGTATCCCGACGCGCTGGTCACCCAGATCAACAACCCGGTGGTCACCGTGATCGGCATGCTCGGCCTCGCCATCGCGACGCTGTCCACCAACATCGCGGCCAACGTGGTCTCTCCCGCGAACGACTTCGCGAACATGTCGCCGTCGAAGATCAGCCACCGCGCCGGCGGTATCATCACGGCCGTCATCGGCATCCTGATCTGTCCGTGGCTGATCCTCGAGAACGCCGGCAACTACATCTTCGTCTGGCTCGTCGGCTACGGCGTCCTTCTCGGTCCGATCGGGTCGATCATGATCGTCGATTACTTCGTGCTCCGCAAAACGGAGCTCGTTCTCGACGATCTGTACCGGCGCGGTGGCGCGTACGAGTACTCGAACGGCATCAACTGGAGCGCGATGATCGCCTTCGCGATCGGCGTCGCGCCGTGCCTGCCCGGCTTCGTGGTCGCCGCTGCCGGTCTCGATCCCGCGTCCGTCCCCGACATCTTCAACCACATCTACACGTGGGCGTGGTTCGTGTCGTCGGGTCTGGCTGCGATCGTCTACTACGCACTGATGCGCGGCCGCATGCGCAGATGATCCACGCGGGCGGTGAGTG